>CAWUIW010000201.1:0-6442 GCA_963922515.1 uncultured Rhodobacterales bacterium
ACTGTAACTCCCTCGCGGAGACGCACGCTTGGTTCGATTCCAAGGTCGCCCACCACCCAAACACAGGCTTCACACTCTACAAGCTCAGGATGCGCACCCGTGTGCGCGATGCGCGCGACGGAGCCCGGGCCCGTGCTGTTGCAACGTGCAACTGTCTCAGAATGCGCGACTATTTTAACGGTATCAGGCGGTCTTCTTTTGCACTACGACCCCGCCTGCTGTACTATAGGCACAAGGGCACGAGTTCAGCCACGCTAATCCGTGGACATGTGAGTAAACACGACGATGTCGATCACAACGACAGACAGGCAAGACTTCAACGTCATGGTGGTCGGGCAAGCCGGACGGTTGCAATATGAAGCCTTGTTGTTCGCCGCCTCGCTGCGCGAAGCAGCGCCGGAGTTTACCGGATCCGTCTACGTCGCCGTGCCACAACCCGGGCCCAGATGGGACTTTGACCCGTCGATCCGAAACCGGGATATCCTGGCCGCCTTCGAACAGCTCGACGTCAAGGTTTTGCCATTTGAAACCAAAGCGTTCGGCCAAAGCTATCCCTATGGAAACAAGATCGAGGCATTGCTGGCTCTGCCGGAAGGCGAACCTTTTGTCTTTTTTGACACCGATACACTGATTACAGGCGAGCTTGGGACTGTGCCGTTCCGGTTTCACCGGCCCGGCGCGTCCCGGCGCTGCGAAGGCACATGGCCGCAGATCGAGCTTTACGGGCCCGGATACACCCAAATCTGGAAGTCGCTGTACGACAAGTTCGGGCTTGATTTCGAAAGCAGCCTAGACACGAATTTCCCCGATGAATACTGGCGTCGTTACCTGTATTTCAATGCAGGATACTTTTACTACACCTGCCCTCGTGTGTTTGGGCAAAGGTTTTTGGAATTCGCCACCGCCATCCGCGACGACCCGCCCGAAGAGCTGGTTTGTCAAAGCTTGGATCCTTGGCTCGATCAGGTTGCCTTGCCGCTTGTGATCCATGCTCTGGGCGGAGGTCGGGACGCCTTGCCATCGGGATATCTGGATGGGTCTGTCAGCTGTCACTACCGTCTGTTCCCCTTGCTTTATGCGCGAGAAGATCAAACGGTGATCGATATGTTGGAAAACGTCTCGTCCCCCAACAAGATCAAGAAGGTGCTGAAGGGGTACGAACCGATCCTGCGTATGGTCTACCAGAAACGCGGACACAAGGTTCGGGCCCTGTTTGACCAAAAAAACCTGCCGCGCAAGGAACAGGCCATCCGGAACCGGATCAAGGCAAACGGGTTCTGGATGCGGTAGCCTGTCGGACGGGTGCCGAAGGCCGGTGCCCATTCGACCGAACATGTGGTTGTTCTGGTGTTACCTTTGGCATAACCCTGTGCGGGACGCGGCACAGGAGACAAGACAATGACCGACGGTCCTACATACGGGTTCGACACGCTTCAAATACATGCGGGCGCACGGCCTGACCCGGCGACCGGGGCGCGTCAGACGCCGATCTATCAGACAACAGCCTATGTCTTTCGCGATGCGGAACACGCCGCCGCCCTCTTCAACTTGCAAGAAGTGGGGTACATCTATTCCCGCCTGACCAACCCAACCGTGGCCGTATTGCAAGAACGGGTGGCAACGCTGGAAGGCGGGGTCGGCGCGGTGTGTTGTTCTTCGGGTCATGCGGCGCAAATCATGGCGTTGTTCCCGCTGATGCAACCGGGTTGCAACGTGATTGCATCAACCCGGCTTTACGGCGGGACGGTCACGCAATTCAGCCAAACGATCAAACGGTTCGGCTGGAGCGCCAAGTTTGTTGACTTTGACGATCTGGACGCGGTCAAGGCCGCCATCGACGAAGACACGCGCGCCGTTTTCTGCGAAGCCATCGCCAACCCCGGTGGCTACATCACCGATCTGGACGCAGTATCCAAAATCTCGGACGCCGCGGGCGTGCCGCTGATCGTCGACAACACATCGGCCACACCGTATCTGTGTCGCCCGATCGAGCACGGCGCAACGCTGGTTGTGCATTCGACCACAAAATACCTGACCGGCAACGGAACGGTCACAGGTGGCTGCGTTGTGGATTCGGGTAAATTCGACTGGTCGGCCAACGACAAGTTCCCGTCGCTCAGCCAATCTGAACCGGCCTATCACGGCCTGAAATTCCACGAGACGTTTGGACCATTGGCGTTTACCTTTCACGGCATTGCCATCGGGCTGCGCGACCTTGGCATGACCATGAATCCGCAGGCGGCACATTACACGCTGATGGGGATCGAGACACTGTCGCTGCGCATGCAGCGCCATGTCGAAAACGCTCAAACCGTTGCGACTTGGCTCGAGAATGATGACCGTGTCGAGTATGTGACCTATGCGGGACTGAAGTCGTCGCCCTACTTCAAACGCGTCAAGAAAATCTGCCCCAAGGGCGCGGGTGGCCTGTTCACATTTGCCGTAAAGGGTGGCTACGACGCCTGCGTTAAACTTGTGAATGCGTTGGAAATTTTCAGCCATGTCGCCAACTTGGGCGATGCACGTTCGCTGATCATCCATTCGGCGTCGACGACTCACCGTCAGTTGACACCCGAACAGCAAGAAGCTGCAGGGGCCGGACCGGGCGTTGTACGTATCTCGATCGGGATCGAGGACGCAGACGACCTGATCGCTGATCTGGACCAAGCGCTGAGCAAGGCTGTCAAGTAAAAGGCCCGCATGTGACCTGACGATGCGCTTGCCGGCGCCGGCACTTCTGCCTAAGCCGATCGGCAGACGTTGTTATCCGTACGAGGTCACGCATGCGATTTTTGACCGGGCGCACAGCCCTTGCGGCGGCGGTGATTTGTGTCGGCGTCGCAGGTTACCTGCTTTCACCGGAAACGGCAGACGCACCGGCTGCCGCCGTGGCCGGCCCCAATGTTTTTGATCCGGACACCGGTGTGATCCGCGTTCTGGACGTGTCAGAACTGGCGGACAGTGTGCTTGTCGAAGACGATGTGCCAATCTTGGTGCGTGACGGAACCCGCTTGTCGGCAAAGGTCTTTCGCCCGAACACCAACGACAGGCATCCGGTTGTGATGGCCTTTACGGCCTACGACAAGGACGGCGGAATGTCCGCCTATCCGGCGGTTTTGAATGTCGCCGATAACCCCAATTTCGATTTCGGAAGTTTTGAGATCAGCCCATGGACCGCGTGGGAGGCCCCGGACCCGGCCTATTGGACCCAGCATGGATACGCCGTTGTTTACGTCGATACGCGCGGTTATGGCGCAAGCGAAGGCGATGCTCATGTGCTCAGTGCCCGAGATGGTGAGGATTTCTACGACGCCATCGAATGGGCCGGCGCGCAACCATGGAGCAATGGTAATGTCGGGCTGAATGGCGTCTCTTACCTCGCGATTTCGCAATGGGTTGCGGCCAGCGGCAACCCTCCATCGCTGAAGGCGATGATCCCGTGGGAAGGGCAGTCAGACAACTTTCGCGAAGTCCTTTTTCATGGCGGAATCCCGGAAACCGCGTTTTCGGCGTTCTGGTTGAACCGCATCGCCACGCTCGCCCACAAACGCCCTGTCCCGCCGGACTTCGCCGTGAAGCTTGGCCAGCGGTACCCTCTTTTGATGAAGCGTTTGCAATCCGCCCTGCAACCGCCCTCGGGCATCCGACTGGCGGACATTCAGGTGCCGGCCCTCATCTGCGCCACTTGGTCCGATCAGGGGCTGCACACGCGCGGGTCCTTCGAAGGATTCAAGCAAGTTGCGTCGTCGCAAAAGTGGTTGTTTACGCATGGGCGTCCGAAATGGGAAACCTATTACAGTGCCGAGGCGCTGAGCACCCAACTCGCTTTTTTCGATCACTTCCTGAAGGGTATCGAAAACGGGTTTGACCAACGCCCCGCGGTGCGGCTGGAAGTGCGCGAAGGCTTGCGCGACTATGCCGTGCGATACGTCAAAGACTGGCCAGTTCCAGAAACGCAATACCAAGCTTTGTACCTTGATGCCGAAAATGGCGTTTTGTCCCAGAACACAATCAGCGCGCCGGCCATGGATTCCTATGATCCCCGGACCGACCGATCCGAGTTCGTTTTTGAGTTCGACCGCGACACAGAACTTAGCGGAAACATGAAACTGAAGCTCTGGGTTTCGACCGATCGCGGCAACGACATGGACCTGTTCATCGGTGTGGAAAAACTGGACCGCGCCGGACAACCGGTGCATTTCTTTGCCAAAACGGGCTATACGCAAGGACCGGTGGCGATGGGATGGCTGCGCGTCTCGCATCGTGAACTGGACCCGCGCCGTTCAACACCAGCGCAACCGGTTTTGGCACATGAGCGCAGTTTGAAACTCGACCGCAACGAAGTCGTGCCGGTAGAAATCGAGATACTGCCCAGCAGTACGTTGTTTCGCTCAGGCGAAAGCCTGCGGCTGATCGTACAGGGCCGTGACCTGTTTGATCACCCAATGCTGGCGCACAAACGCACGGTCAACGAAGGTACGCATGTCTTGCACACCGGCGGCACGTATGACGCGCATCTGCTGATCCCCATCACCGGCACCGGGTTTTAGCCGCGACGCGCGTGGGCTAGTCCTTCAGGGCAAAAACCATGGATACGGTGGCCGATAAAGACACTTCGCCCGGCGCGACCGGCATGGCGTCGGACGCACGTGCAGCCGCCATTTCCATCATCATCGGGCGTGGCTGTCCGCTACCACCTTCTGATATGGACAGCACGGGCCCCAGTCTAAGACCTGCGGCCGCTGCCATCAGTTGGGCCTTGCGCATCGCATCTGCCACGGCATCCGACCGGGCTGCATCGACATGTGGCCCAGGATCCGCCATGCCAAAACTCAGACCGCGAAAGTCGTTCGCGCCATCTTGCAAGACCGCGTCCATCATCGCGCCCAAGCCACCCAGATCGCGGATGCGGACAATCAATGTGTTGCTGGCCTGAAAGCCGGTGATGCGGCGGGCCTGCGACGAATTGTGGCTCGACCACACGGGGCCCAGCGAGATATTGCGCGTTTGAACATCGCGTTCTGCAACGCCCAACGCGTCAAGCCGCGCCAAAACCGCCGCAAGCTTGGTCGACACCTGATCCATGGCAGCGGTTGCTTCGGGTGCCGTTTCCGTGACCCCCAATGTGATTGTGGCCATGTCTGGCGCAGCATCCACACGCCCCTGCCCGCTTACCGTCAACGTCGGCGTATCATGCGCCTGCACCACCTGACCGAGAAAGAGGGGCATGGCCAAAACAACCGCAAATCTACGCATCCAAGTGAACGTCATGATGTACCTCCGTTGCTGAAGCCCGACACTGCGGTGCAAAATAGTTATCCACAAGACTTGAACTTACCGTTTCTCTTTTCCTAACCGTCCGGCTGTTCTACTCTTTGGTTCCAAGGGCGAGGATGGAAGCCAACCAAAAAAAGGATACTGCGACCCGATGAAGCCGGCCTTTGCGCTAACTTTGTCGTTTGACGGCATCGTGCTCCTGCACCGCAGCGGAGGCGGCTGGCGCAGTGTGGGCACGGTTGATCCGCATGCTGGCAATCTGGCCGCAGACATGGCGGATCTGTTGGCCCAGGCACAGGCCATTTCCGAAGACATCATCAGCACAAAGCTGATCTTGCCCAACGATCAGATCCGGTACCTGTCGATCCCGACCGGCAACGTGGACGACACCGCCCGGTTCAACCTGGTGCTGGCAGCGCTGGAAGATGCCACGCCATACCCTGTCGACGACCTTGTGTTCGACCTGTGCCCTGATGGCGTCGACACGCATATCGCCGCCGTGGCCCGAGAAACGTTGGCCGAAGCCGAGGCTTTCGCAGTCGAGCACGGGTTCAACCCAGTCAGTTTTGTCAGCATTCCGGGCGACAAACCATTTTTGGGCGAGCCGTTTTTCGGGGCAACCGGACATGCCGAACACATCTTGGTACCGGGCGATGACGTCGAAGCAGACGGGATCGCCGTTGTGGTCACCGGGGCCTGGATCGCGCCAGAAGCGCCCCCACCGATTGCGATCGAAACCTCGTCCGACCTTGAACCCGAACAGGAACCAGGGGGCCCTGATCTGGCCGAGCTCGTGCCCGAGCCAGCACCGGACCCTGATCCACCTGTTAGCTTTTCCAGCCGCCGCCGGCCCCCTCAAGCCGATCCGGAGCCGGTAGAGCCCCCCGAACCGGAACCGGCACCGGCACCGGACGACGAACTGGACGATTTGGCCGACGACGGCGTCGACGACCAATGGGATGCAGCGGACGATGATGGCTTCACAGACCCATCGACAGGTGAAGATCTGCCTCTTGCAGACCCTGACTGGGTGCCGGAACCGCCTGCTGTGGCACCGGACGTGGCACCGCCGATCGACGAACTTCCCAGCGTCGCACCTGTCACGATCGCGCCCCCATCACAAGCGGCCAGCCGCCCGGACCCTGCGCTTGCGGCCACGCCGCGC
>CAWUIW010000202.1:0-6429 GCA_963922515.1 uncultured Rhodobacterales bacterium
TCAACACCCCCAAACCTTTTCGACCGAACAACCTTGGTCGCGCACCGGTCCCGCGCGCAGGCGCCAGCGATGTTTCTGCACGAGGTGGCCGGAGACAGCCTTAAGGATCGGCTATCTTTGGTTAACAAGCAGTTTCTAAGCCAAGCCGTGGTGACCGGTTTCCCGGAATTCTGGCAGGCCGAATTCCCCGATGCCAAGGTTGTCGAGGACACCGAGTTGCTTTCGCTGGATGCTGCCGCGCACGATCTTGTCGTGCACGCGATGTCGCTGCACTGGGCCAATGACCCGGTCGGTCAGCTGATCCAATGCCGCCGTGCCCTGCGACCGGATGGGCTTTTGCTTGTGGCGTTTTTGGGCGGTCAAACCCTTTTCGAGCTTCGCGCCGTCCTGTCCAGCGCAGAGGCGGAGGTCAGCGGTGGGCTGTCGCCCCGGGTCGCGCCAATGCCAGAGATTCGTGACGCCGGTGCGTTGTTGCAGCGCGCGGGACTGGCGCTGCCGGTTGCGGATGCAGAAACATCCGTGGTTGCATACAAGGATATGTTTCACCTGATGCGGGATTTGCGTGCAATGGGGGAAACAAACGCGCTTTCACAGCGCATCAAACACCCGACGCGACGTTCTGTGTTTGCGCGGGCCAGCACGATGTACCATGACCATTATCCAGCAGACGATGGCCGCATCCTGGCAACGTTTGAAACACTGTTTTTGACCGGATGGGCACCATCCCACTCCCAGCCAAAACCGTTGCGTCCGGGGTCCGCCCAGGCGCGGCTGGCAGATGTGCTGGGTACGTCCGAAACCAAGCTACGCGATTGACGCCGACCTAAATGGAGTTATCTCAGCCACAATGAAAACTCGCCAGGACGTGGACATGCTCGACACAACTAAAGCCGCAAAGTGCCCGGTTCATGCACCCGCAGACCACCCACCGGTGCCGGCCGAGCGTATCGGTATATTGCTGGCGAATCTTGGAACACCGGACAACTACGACTATTGGTCGATGCGCCGGTATCTGAACGAGTTTTTGTCTGACAAACGGGTGATCGACTACAGCGCGTGGATTTGGCAGCCGCTTCTGCAACTCGTCATTTTGTCCAAACGGCCCTTCAGCTCTGGGGAAGCTTACAAATCAATCTGGAACCATGATGAGGGCGAAAGCCCGCTGATGACGATTACAAAGTCCCAAACCAGTTTGATTCGTGAGACAATGGCCGAGCGGTACGGCGATCAGGTGATGGTTGATTTCTGTATGCGCTACGGCAATCCATCGACCCGGTCAAAGGTGCAGGAAATGGTTGCCGCAGGCTGCCAGAAGATCCTGTTTTTCCCGCTGTATCCGCATTATGCTGGCGCGACATGGGCCACGGCCAACGATCAGTTCTTTCGCGCCTTGATGGACGAGAAGTGGCAGCCGACCACACGTACTGTGGCGCCCTACTTTGAACATCCAATGTACATCGAAGCACTGGCCCAATCGATCGAGACGGCCTATGCCTCGGCGGAAAAACATCCGGATATCCTGGTTTGTTCCTATCACGGCGTTCCAAAACGCTACCTGATGGAAGGCGACCCGTACCACTGCCAGTGCCAAAAAACGACACGCCTGTTGAAAGAACGCCTGGGATGGGACGACACACAAATCACCACCACGTTCCAAAGCCGTTTCGGACCAGAAGAGTGGTTGAAGCCATACACCGTGGAAGAAGTCGCGCGGCTAGCGGAAACGGGCAAAAAGAGTATTGCGGTTTGTGCGCCTGCGTTTTCTGCCGATTGCATTGAAACACTCGAAGAGATCAACGAAGAGATCAAGGAAAGCTTCGAAGAGGCTGGTGGCGAAGAGTTTCTCTACATTCCGTGCCTGAATGATGACGACGCACACATAGCGGCGTTGTCGGCCGTGATCGAAAGCAATCTGTCCGGCTGGATCGACTGATCAAAAATGAAAAAGGCGGTGGAAGATCCACCGCCTTTCGCAGAATTTGTAACTTGCCTTAGTCGGCAGTGATCGCAACTGCAACCAGAGCCAGCAGCAACAGCGGGAGCAAGATGCCGCCCGACGAACCAGTGGTTTCTTCAACGACAACAGGCGCTTCAACGATCGGCTCTTCAATGTTACCGGCGAACGCGGTCGAAGCAGCAGCGGTCAGAGCAGCGGCGAGAACGAGTTTCTTCATATCAACCTCCAGAATGTGCACGCACCACGCGGGAACGTACGCCCAAGACTTACCTCGTAACTCCTCTAAACAGCTAAATTGCGTGATTGCAAACGGTTGTTGCGCGCCAATTGCCCGGGAACGGCGAGATGTCGTCAAATTGGCAACACTTGAACCGGGTCGATGCGCAACACGAAGAATGTGACTTCGCGCCCGCCGCAAAGCGCGTTTCCAGGATGAGGGCCCAATCGCAGAGTTGGCAATTTATGGCCGTAATGCCGCAGTCATTCCAAATTGGGCCAAACCACGCAACCGTCATTTGCAGCGGGTTTGAACCCACGCATCATGCGTAGTATTCGACACCAAAGGATACAACGGTTCGAACATGATGCGATTTCTATCTTTGCTTGTTGCGGCGGCTGTGACTCTTGCAGCTTGTGCGCCAGCGCCGCCATCCAACCAGCTTGGCTCTGATGGCAAACCACTGCCGTCAGTTTACAAGATTCGGAATGGCGATACGTCGAAACTGCAGTTTCGCATGCTTGATTCGGTGAATGCCCTGCGTACTGCTTCCGCTTTGCCGCCTGTTCAATTGAACAGCCAACTGAACGCCGCCGCCGCGACACATTCGCGCGACATGTCGCTTCAGAACCGCCCATGGCATTTTGGGTCAGATGGCTCTTCGCCAATCGATCGTGTGGCGCGAACGGGGTATCCGGGCAGCATGTTGGGCGAGAACATCTCGGAAACCTACGAAACCGAGCTAGAAACCCTGGCGGCCTGGATGGAAGAACCGGGCACACGCGGGGTCATCATGCATCCGGCTGCCACGAACATGGGATTTGCCTGGTTGCAGGAAAGCAATGGCAAAATTTGGTGGACCATGGTGATGGGAAGCTAGGCGCGCAGCGTAATAACAGTGCCGGTTTTCACCATCGCGTAAATTTCTTCCATCTCGTCGTTCTTGACCGCGATACAACCCCAGGTCCAGTCCTCGTCCTTGGGTCGGGGGCCCAAGTTTGGCTGGCCATGAATGAAAATATCGCCCCCCGGCTCTTCGCCCAAGGCCAACGCTTCGGCAATGTCCTGCGCGTTTGGATAAGAAATGCCAAGCGACAAGTGAAAGCGGCTGTTCGGATTGCGACGGTCGATCAAATACGTGCCTTCCGGCGTTTTTCCGTCGCCCTGGATTTTCTTGTCGCCCACCGGAGCAAAACCCAAATCAAAATTGTATGCAGTTAGAATGTCCGCATTGTTCATCAGGTACATACGGCGCGGGCCTTTGTTGACCACAATCGACGTCACTTCCGGCCCGGAATACGAACGGAACTTGCTTCCGGAACTGCACCCTGCCAGCGCAAGCGCTGATGCCGCCCCTATCGTGCGGCCGAATGTTCGACGGTCCATTGCCCTACTCTGCCCCTGACGGCATACTTTTTCCGTGTGTATACTGCATACTCAACGTCTTGCATAATCACATCTTGTCATTTGAATGTGCCGCTAGCCGCTTTTCTATCGCTTCTAGGCGCGACAGAACTTCGTCTCGGTAGGCATCAGTGCGCTGACCGTCTTCCTGAGAGTGCGCATCTTGCATCGAATTCACAATCAAACCCACCAACAGGTTCACGACGGCAAAGGTCGTGACCATGATAAATGGCACAAAGAACATCCAAGCATATGGATAAACTTCCATGACCGGGCGCACGATTCCCATGGACCAACTTTCAAGCGTCATGATTTGAAACAACGAATAGGCCGATTGGCCCATCGATCCGAACCATTCAGGAAAGCTGTTCGAAAACAGCTTCGTCGCCATCACAGCGCCAATGTAAAATATGATCGCCATCAACAGGAACACGCTGCCCATACCGGGCAAGGCGATGATGAAACCTTCGACAACGCGCCTGAGTCTCGGTGCCACGGAAATCACCCGCAAGACACGCAGTATGCGCAAGGCTCGCAGCACCGAAAGCCCCTGCCCGCTGGGGACGAGCGCAACGCCCACAATGGCAAAATCAAACAGGTTCCAACCGTTCCGGAAAAATGCCAGTCGGTATGCGAACAGTTTTGCAAGAATCTCGACGACAAACACGGCAAGACACGCCCGGTCGATCAGCACAATAAGCGGACCGAAGCGCGCCATAACGACGTCAGAGGTTTCGAGACCCAAGGCGATGGCATTTACGATGATAACCGCCGTGATCGCCGTACCGACACGGGGTTGTTCAAGCCAGTCCCTAAGGCGTTGTTGTGCTGTCATTCACCGAATTCCCTTTCTGTCGTCGCTCATATGGGACAGCGAGAAGTAAGCGACAAGTTCCACATGACGCGACCACCGGAATTGATCGACAACTTGCACCCAATTAAGGCGATATCCTGCTTGAACGAGATGTGCAGCATCACGCGCGAAACTCACCGGGTTACACGACACGTAGGCCAGCTTTGGCACACCAGATCCTGCGATCTGTTTAACTTGGGCGTCTGCGCCGGCTCTGGGTGGATCAAGAACGATCGCGTCATAATTCGAAAGCTCTTCCGCCAAGAGTGGCCTGCGAAACAGGTCCCTCGCCTCAGTTGTGACCTGCTTCAGGCCGCGGGCGTGCCGCCATCCGTTTTTTAAGGCAGTCAACATGTCCGCTGAGCCTTCAACCGCATGCACATGTGCGCGTTCGGCGAGCGGCAGTGTAAATGTTCCACTTCCCGCGAAAAGATCAGCACATCGTATTGATGATGCGCATATCTCGGTGACAGCGGCGCGCAACACAGCCTCGCCATCGGGTGTGGACTGCAAGAACGCGCCCGGTGGGGGTACCACGCGCGCGGCACCAAACATTTGGAAAGGTGCAGCGCGCATGGCCACCATTTCGTTCGACCACGTCAATCTGGCCAAGCCAGCCGTTTCCGCCAATCGCGCCAAGCCAAGACGAAGCGCTGTATCCAGTTCTTTGCCGCCGTCTACGGCAACATCAAGCCCGGCGTCGCTGGTAGTGACCGTGACCGATATCTCGCCTTTCCGGCTCGCCCCCAAAAGGGCGAGTTCACGGACAATCGGGATAGCCGACTTTAGCTTTGCATCAATCACTGCACAGTTTGGTGTTTCAATTATTGTGTCTGACTTTCTGGCGTGGAATCCGGCTGTGGCACCTTTCTTTGTGCGTCGCGCCGAAAACGTTGCCCGTCGCCGAGATGCAATCGGCGACACATGGATGGGCCGAAACTGCCCAGTCAGGCCTTTGGACTCAAGCGCTGCTTCGACAATCGCTTGTTTCCATTTGGCCACAAAAACATCGTTGGCGTGCTGCATCTGGCATCCACCGCATGATTTGTAATGCGTGCATGGAGCCGCCACACGATCGGCAACAGGCACCTCGATGCGAATGTCTGTCAGCACGTAGCCTTCCAGCACACCGGAAACGCGCTCTCCCGGCAGTCCACCAGGGATAAATACTGGCCCCGCGCCTATGCCATCGCCATGATGCCCAATGCGTTCAACAGTGATCTGTGTACGATCAGGCATGGCTCTTGGTTGCTGCCTTACTCCGCTGCCTCGGCACGAATAAATCCGCCCGACTGGCGATTCCAGTACATCGCGTAAAGCCCACCTTTGGCCAATAGCGCGTCATGTGTGCCTTCCTCGACGATCCGGCCCTGATCCATCACGATGATCCGGTCCATTTCGGAAAGCGTCGACAAACGGTGCGCGATCGCAAGCACAGTTTTACCCACCATCACCCGGTGCAGCGCGGCCTGAATGGCCGCTTCGACTTCGCTATCGAGAGCGCTGGTCGCTTCGTCAAGGATCAGAATGGGCGCATTCTTCAGAACAGCCCGTGCCAAGGCAATTCGTTGGCGCTGACCTCCGCTCAATTTGACGCCGCGCTCTCCCAAATGGGCATCGTACCCTTGGCGCCCCTTGTGATCTTGCAACTCGAGTATGAAGTCATGCGCCTCGGCCTGTTGAGCGGCGGCAATCATTTCACCCTCGCTCGCATCCGGTCGACCGTACAAAATGTTTTCTCGGGCCGACCGGTTAAACATGGCCGTTTCTTGGGTCACCATCGCAATCTGTCGGCGCAGGCTTTCCTGCGTCACGCTTTCGATCTTATGGCCGTCGATCAGGATTTGCCCGTCTTCTTGTTCGTAAAGGCGCAGCAATAGCGACACCAGCGTGGATTTTCCCGCGCCGGATGCGCCCACAATTCCCAGTTTTTGTCCTGGCTCAATCACGAGGTTGATGTCTCGGGCACCGCCAATTTCGCGGCCGTAACCAAACGTG
>CAWUIW010000203.1:0-6407 GCA_963922515.1 uncultured Rhodobacterales bacterium
TGTTGAACAGTTCTTTGTCGACAAGTTTGTGCCGCCCTTGGCATGTCAGGTTCCGTGCTGGTGCGATATCCTTCTGTCTTCCCAACGGCGTGGTACAGCCGCTGTCATGATCCTGACCGTACGATGATGCATCTTGATATAGAACTTCCGGGCACGTTGGACGGGGGTCGTGTGGAAGCGACTGTTGAGGCGGTTTGTGCAACCGCGAACCTAAGTGCAACCATGAAAACCACGCTCAAAAAGTTTCCCGGTTGCGTGCACTGGCATTTCAAGAAACAGGGTGAAACAGGCATTCTGGAAGTGACCTGGTGGCCGCGCGATAATGGCACGCGCCCGCCTCGATTATGGCTCTCGGTGCATGGCAATCGAACGGCCGATTGGATCGATCACATCCAGCCTCAGATCAAAAAGACGCTTGAAGCCAGCTTGACCAATTGAGGTATCAAAGAGTTGTTGTGCGGATATCAGCGTCCGCACTTCGCTGATGGCTCTGTGCCGTGCGCTGCAGCCAATGAGCGGGCAGATTTCACCCCGTCCGGGGATCGAACCGACGGGACTGCGCCCATCTGATGCGCAGGCACCGGTAGAGCAGTATTTTGGTCGAAGTCTAGGTGCGGTCGGGCAGGGACACGCGAAAGCGAAGGCATTGCGCACGGCGCGCCGGCCCGACGGCCGGCGCTATTATCAAGCCTCCAGTACAGCTGCGACCCGGCCCGATGTGAACGGCATGTGTCGCAGCCGTTTGCCTTGTGCTGCATAGAATGCGTTTGCGATGGCGGATGGCACCATGGGGGTACCAACCTCTCCAACCCCCAGTGGCGGTGCATCGACATCCGCCATGTAGATCTCGATTTCCGGGGCTTGGAATGCACGGGCGACCTGGTAGTCGTAGAAATTTTCTTGCACGACCTCGCCATTTTCGATGTCGATCTTCTCGCTCAAGGCCATGGAGACCCCAAAAACGATCCCACCTTCAATCTGGTTGAGCGCATTGTCTGGGGACACGATGACTCCAGCATCAATGGCGGCCCAGAACTTTGTCACCCGAATGTCGCCGCGTTTCTGATCCACTTCGACCTCGGCAACGCCAGCGGCCATGGACGAGCTATAGCCTGCAAACGACAAGCCCAAGGCACGCCCCCCTCGATTATGCCAGTCCGACATCTCTGCAATCTTTTCCAGCAGGTGCCGCCCGCGCGGGTTGTCCTGCATAAGGTCGAGCCTGAAATCGAGCGGATCGCGACCCGCTTGTTCGGCCAGCTCATCCATGAATGCCTCGGCCGCAAAGGCGGTGTAAGACGCACCGATGCCGCGATAGGGGGACAGGCGGGCGTGGCGTTGTGTGATGATGTGGTCGGCGCGAAAGTCCTTGATCCCATAAAACTTGCTTTCGGCACCACGCATTGAGATCACGTCGTTCGGGCGGACCGCATCCCACCGCAGGGGATTAAAAAAGCCGATCACACTGGGCGTTGCTACCTTATGATACCAGCCGTCCAGCTTGCCATCGGATGTCAAGCCTGCCTCTATCTTTTGGGCGGCGGCCGGGCGGAAGGTGCCATGCTTGACATCGTCCTCGCGTGGCCAAATCACCTTGACCGGACGCCCTACGGCCTTTGAACACAAAACGGCGTCGCGGACATAGTTCTGCACAAGAGCAGTGCGGCGCCCGAACCCCCCACCCATCGTCATCATGTTCAGGCGCACGTGATCCGTTGGTATGTCCAGCGTTTCCGCAACCGTGCGGACCGTCCACGATTGCGTTTGTGTGCCGGCCCACACTTCGGCCCCTTGGCCGTCAGGGTCGACATCGGCCACAGCCGCCATCGGTTCGATTTGCGCGTGATAGGCGTAGTCCGACAGATACAGTTGACTGAACTTTTGATCCGCCGCCTCGATGGCCGCCGGTGCGTCACCTTTTTCGGCCCAAACATCGCCTGACGCGTTCGGCGCGTTTGCTGCGGCGGCGTAGGCGGCAAGGGTGTCTATGCTGTTTGACTGGCGGAAGGGCGACGTCATGGACCAGACCACATCCAATTGCGCGCGAGCGCCCAGAGCCGCCCACAAACTTTCAGCCACCACTGCCACCCCGTCAGGCAAGCGGACTACGTCGACCACCCCAGGTATCGCGCGCGCGGCGCTGTCTTCGACACGCAGCGGCACTTCTTCTTCGACGGGCGCTCGCAGGACTGCAGCATAGGCCATGTTGGGAACGTCGACATCAATCGCGTATTCCGCGCGGCCAGTGCTCTTGGCGGGAATGTCCCGCCGCGGCACGGCGCGGCCAATGATCCGGAACTCTGCGCGACTTTTGAGCGGAATGCTGGCCGCCTCGGGTATGGAGACACCATCAGCGCCCATGGCAGCCAGCGCGCTGTAACTGGCTCTCTGTCCGTCCTGTGCAATCACGCGGCTGGCCTCGGTCCGCAGCGCCGACTTGTCCACGCCCCACGCTCGGGCGGCTATTTGCAACATCACGTCTCTTGCCTGGGCGCCGGCGCGGCGCATCGGTTCGTAATAGAACTGCGTTCCGGTGCTGCCAGCCGTGTACAGCACACCACCAAACAGCTGGTTTCCATACCGGCGATCATCGGCATTCAGTTGTTTGATTTCGATATCATCCCAGTTTGCATCCAACTCCTCGGCCACAAACTGTGGCAGCGTGGAATAGCTGCCTTGGCCCATTTCGGTAGACGGGTGCACAATGGTGATTGTGCCATCTGCATGTATCGAAAGCCACATGTTCACGTCGACCGTGTTCGTCCCGGCCAAAGGTGACACGGCGGTCAAACCGGTGGCTCCGAGGGAAAAGGTCAGGCCCGCAGCGCCTTGCAAGAATGTCCGGCGGTCAAGGCTCATCTTACACCTCCTGAGCGGCGCGTTCGACCGCCTTGAAAATCCGAGTGTATGTCCCGCAGCGGCACAGGTTTGCGCTCATCTCGGCCACGATCTCTTGCCGGGTTGGGCTGGGGTTATCCGCAAGGAACGCGGCAGCCCGCATGATCTGGCCGGACTGACAGTATCCGCACTGTGCAACCTGTTCCTCGATCCAGGCTTTCTGCACCGGATGGGACCCATCGTCAGACAAGCCTTCGATCGTGGTAACTTCGGCGCCTTCGACATCGCCTACCGCGAGCTGGCAAGCGAAGTCGGCCACTCCATTCACGTGCACCGTGCAGGCCCCGCACATCGCGGCCCCGCAACCGTACTTCGTGCCCTTCAGCTTCAGCGTGTCACGCAATACAAGAAGCAGCATCTCTTCCGGTGCATTCTCGACCTCGACCGGCCGTCCGTTGAGCGTGAATTTGGTCATGCGTCAGTCCTTTCGCAAAAGGGGGAGGAAAGAGGAGATTTCGGGTGTCATGGAGCGATCAGGTGTCGCACGGCGGGGCCGTCCGGGCGGGTGTCGAACGCGCGCACCGTTTCTTGCACGGCCTTGTCTTGTGTCGTGACTCGATCATGCTGCGCCAGGTGTTCTTCCCACGAGGACACGAGAAAGGCTTCGACCCACAGATTGGGATCTTCTGCGCTTTGGTAAATGCGCCAGTCGTACGCACCATCTCGCCAACGTTCGCCTGACCAGGTGTGAATGGCCGCAAGGAACGCATCGCGATCTTGGGTGCGGATCTGATACTCCACTTCGACCATGACAGGGCCGCGGGCCTTCAAGCCCTCTGTGTCAAGCGCAACGTCCGGCGCAGGCCAATGCATGGACGGCGTCAGATCGATACCTTCGCCCTGTCCAAGGGTGAAGCGTCGGGTCAGGGCGAGCCCCAAAAGCAAACCGGCCGCTGCGATCAGCAGCGCCACGGTTGTCGAGGTGAGGGACGCAACCTGACCCCAAAGCGCAGAACCAAAGGCCATTGAGCCGAAAAACACCATCAGGTTGATCGCAAGGCCACGGGCTCGGACCCAGTTGGGCAAAGCAGTCTGTGCCGAAACGTTGAAGGTGGTCAGTACCGCAATCCAGTTGAAGCCACCAAGCAAGGCCGCCGCTGCGGCAACCGGTGGATGCACCGCTGTTGCAAGGACAGCCATTGCGACGGCGGTGCCAATTGCACCGGTTGCCGCGACGGCACTTGCATCCAGACGAGCGCGCAGTTTCGGCAGCATGAGAGCGCCCGCCACGGCACCGGTTCCGATTAAGGTCAGCAAAAGCCCGTAAAGCGTTGCGTCGCCCCCGTCGATCCCTTGTACGACAAGCGGCAACAGGGCCCAATATGCGGACGCAAAGATGAAAAACGCAAAGGACCTGACCAGCGTGGCCTTCAGCGGGCCGTTATGCGCGACATGACGCAGACCGGTCAGCATGGCATTTGCGATAGGTTGTGAGGTCTTGTTGGGCGGGCTGTCGTACTTCCAAAGCAAAAGCGCTGCGATGATCACCACGTGGCTAAGGGCGTTCAGCGCAAACGGCGCCGACAGACCGACCGAGGCGATCAACAGTCCTGCCAACGCAGGACCGATCGCGCGGCTGATATTGATGCCCATTGAATTGAGGGCGATGGCCGGTTGCAGCGCTTCGCGCGGGACCAGTGCCGGAACAATGGCCTGCCAGGCGGGCGCCATAAACGCGGTGCCGGTGCCAATGGCCAAGGTGAAAAGGATCAGCAAGCCCGGGGTGACCCATTCCAAATGCACCAAAACAGCCAAAATGGCGATGATGATCAGTAAGAGCGTGTTGACCGTGATCAGCATCTTGCGCTTGTCCAACCGGTCGGCAAGCGTGCCGGCATAAAGCGCAAACAGGAACACTGGCAACGTCGTCGCCGCCTGAACCAATGACACAACAGCCGGCGAGGAATTGAGCGTGGTCATCAGCCATCCCGCGCCCACGTCATGCATCCAAGTGCCAACGTTCGAGATCAGTGTTGCTGTCCACAAGAGCGCAAACGCGCTGTATCCGAATGGAGCCCAAGCCGATGGTGCCGGGGCCGCTCCAACATTACCACTGGATGACATCACCTAGCTCCTCACGTTGGTCTTGTGCCAGCGCGCGCACGAAGGGGCACAAGGGCACAATTCGCTGCCCTTTGGCGCGGGCGTCGGCGATCAGGTGCATAGCCAAGGTGTGCGCCAGACCGCGTCCACGCAATTCCTCGGGCACATATGTGTGATCGGCGATCACCAGATCTGGCGTGACCTTGGACACCGTCAGCTCTGCCGCGCTGGCAAATCCACGCACCGACGCGCCATAGCGCCCCGTGGTGTCACTTTCGCTGTAGGTGATGTCGACGTTGTTATCATCCAGCATGACTTGGCTCCGATGCTCGCGATGAAGGGCGTTTGGCCGCCACGGCACCACAGGCAACGTGACGACAAAGCGTGGAATGTGGACGTACATCAGCGTGCCGATCGGTTTGACACCGCGTGCATCACTCGGCCGCCAGTCCAGTCGGGATTGCGGCGGCGGTGCCGGGGGCACCGAAGGACATCACAGGCGACCAGTCCGGCAAGGTGGGAAGCGGGGCCGGGGCCAGCGCGGCAAAGCGTGCTTTGGCATGAACGATATTGCCGCCGGTAAAGGTCAGATCGGCTTCTATTTCGGTGATCTGATCCTCGGGGACGGCAAAGTAGTCACGATCCAACACGGCGATATCCGCCAGTTGTCCCGCCTTGATCTGGCCCTTTTTGCCTTGCTCGCGACTGAACCAGGCGCCAGCGGCGGTCCAGTGGCGCAGAGCGTCATGGCGGTCAAGACGGTTGGCCGTGTCCCAGATCACGTCGCCTCCGCGTCCTTTGCCTGAAACAGCCCAGTGGATGGCGAGCCAAGGGTTATAGGACGACACACGGGTGGCATCCGTACCAGCCGCCAGCGGCATGCCAGAGGCCATCATCTGTTTAACCGGCATAACGTTCCGCAACGCTTGTTCACCATAGCGATTGCGGTATGCGGTCGTCTGAAAGGCGATGCGATTTTGATAGCTGATGCCGCCACCAAGCCGGGCAACCCATTCCATTGTCGCCTCGGAAATCGTTTCCCCGTGGTCGAATATCCAGTTGAGCTCGTCTAGTCCCTTGTCGCGGCCAACCTCTTCCACCAGGCTCAGCAGGCGATGCGCGCTTTCTTCGTAGGTGCAGTGGAACCGGATCGGCCAGCGGTTTTCGAACAAGAACTCAAGAACCGGGCGCAGGTCGCCTTCCATGCGCTTGGGCAGGTCCGGCCGTGGGTAGCTGAAATCCTCGAAATCGTAGGCGGAGGCGACCAGCATCTCGCCGGCACCAACGCATTTCAGGAAATCCTCGCCCTGGTCCGGCTTGACGACGTCATGCCAGCGGTTGAAGTCGTCCAGCTCGATGAGCGGACGCTGGGCGAAGAGCTGGTAGCCGATGCGCACGGTCTGCTCGCCGCGGCGGTTGAGCTCGGAGATGACGCCGTAATCGTCCGGGTAGTTCAGGAAGCCGCC
>CAWUIW010000204.1:0-6330 GCA_963922515.1 uncultured Rhodobacterales bacterium
AGAGCCACTCTGACGGCATTATGCGCTTGTCAAGCGGATGTTTCGCTACTAACTAACACGCTCCGGCGCAATTCACTGACATCTGGAGGTTCATATGGCCCGCGTTACGGTCGAAGACTGCGTTGACAAAGTTCAGAACCGGTTCGAGCTGGTGATGCTCGCGGCGCATCGTGCGCGCGAGGTGTCGGCAGGCGCCGCGATCACCGTGGATCGTGACAACGACAAAAACCCTGTTGTTGCTCTGCGGGAGATCGCCGAAGAAACCCAAAGTGCCGATGAGTTGCGCGAACGACTGATCGAAAGCAACCAGACGCAGATCGAGGTTGACGAGCCGGAAGAGGACACGATGGCGCTTTTGATGGGCGCCGAGGCTGACAAACCCGTCGAAGACGACATGTCCGAAGAAATGCTGCTGCGCCAGCTGATGGAGGCCCAGGGACAGGGCTAACCCTACCGTCAGGATGCGGGCCACATGATTGCAGACGATGATCTGATTGCGCTGGTCCGCAACTACAACCCCAAAACGAATGAAGACAAGTTGCGCGCGGCCTATGCTTTTGGTCGTGCCATGCACGATGGGCAGTACCGCCATTCAGGCGAGCCGTACTTTACACATCCCGTCGCTGTTGCCGCCATCTTGACCGAACAGCGGCTGGATGATGCCACCATCATCACAGCTCTTCTGCACGACACGATTGAAGATACCAAGGCGTCCTACGGAGAAGTAGCCGCATCCTTCGGTGACGAGGTCGCCATGCTGGTCGATGGCGTGACAAAGCTGACCAACCTTCAGCTGTCCAGCCGCGAGACCAAGCAGGCCGAGAATTTCCGCAAGCTGTTCATGGCCATGTCCAAGGACCTGCGGGTCATTTTGGTCAAGCTTGCTGACCGTTTGCATAACATGCGCACCATCAAGGCGATGCGACCGGAAAAGCAGGCGCAAAAAGCACGCGAAACAATGGATATCTATGCGCCGCTTGCTGGTCGCATGGGCATGCAGTGGATGCGTGAAGAGCTGGAAGATCTCAGTTTTCGGGTGCTGAATCCCGAAGGCCGCCAGTCCATCATTCGGCGTTTCATCACCTTGCAGCGCGAAACCGGGGACGTCATTCAACGCATCACTGGCGACATGCGGTTCGAGCTGGAAAAAGCCAACATCGAAGCCGAGGTTTTTGGCAGGGCCAAGAAACCCTATTCGATCTGGCGCAAAATGCAGGAAAAAGATCAGGGGTTTTCGCGGCTGTCGGACATTTACGGCTTTCGAATTATCACGGGCAGCGAGGAAGACTGTTATCGCACGTTGGGGGCCATTCACCAGCGGTGGCGCGCCGTGCCTGGGCGCTTCAAGGATTACATCAGCCAGCCAAAATCCAACGGGTACCGGTCAATCCACACAACGGTGTCAGGTCGCGATGGAAAGCGGGTAGAGGTGCAGATCCGCACCCGCCAGATGCACGACGTGGCTGAAACCGGAGTGGCCGCCCATTGGTCGTATCGGGATGGTGTGCGTTCCGAAAACCCCTTCGCTGTGGATCCGGCCAAATGGATTTCGTCATTGACGGAACAGTTCGATGCCGAAGACGACCATGACGAGTTTCTCGAAGCCGTGAAGCTTGAAATGTACTCGGATCAGGTGTTCTGCTTCACACCCAAAGGGGACGTTGTGAAGCTTCCGCGTGGGGCCACGCCGATCGACTTCGCCTATGCCATTCACACTCGGATCGGTAGTGCTTGTGTCGGCGCCAAGGTCGATACCATTCGCGTGCCTTTGTGGACTCGTTTGAAAAACGGCCAGTCGGTTGAGGTGATCACGGCAGAAGGTCAGACACCACAAGTGACGTGGCTGGACATTGCAACCACTGGCAAGGCGCGGTCTGCAATCCGACGGGCGCTGCGCGAAGTCGATCGAGAGCGCTTCATCAAACTCGGCAGAGAGCTTGCGCGCGCTGCATTCGAAAATGTTGGTCGCAAGTCGACGGACAAAGCGTTGTCCATTGCTGCCAAGCACTTGAGGATCGATGATGCCGAAGAACTATTGGCCCGCCTTGGCAGCGCCGAGCTGACAGCGCATGACGTGGTTCAGGCGGTCTATCCGGATTTAGCGGCCGACGAACAAGACCAGATCCCCTTGCGCCGGGCAGTGATCGGCCTGCAGCCCGGCCAAAGCTTTGACCGGGCCCCGTGTTGCCAGCCGCTTCCGGGTGAACGCATTGTTGGCATCACGTTCCGAGGAAAAGGCGTGGTTCTGCACGCCATCGATTGCGACCGCTTGTCAGAGTATGAAGACCAGCCCGAACGCTGGGTGGATCTGCATTGGCACAGCGGAACACACCCGTCCGTTTACGCCACAACGCTGGATATGACGATCGGGAATGATGCAGGGGTCCTTGGCAAGATCTGCACGCTGATCGGTGAAAAGAAAGCCAACATACGTGATTTGAAGTTCATTGACAGGAAACCAGATTTCTTCCGATTGCTGATAGATGTTGAAGTGCGAGACATTGAGCAGTTGCATTCGCTGATGTTGATGCTGGAAGCCGAAAGCGACGTTGCGGCGCTCGAACGGTTCCGGGAATTGCCAGACGCGCGCGTTGCTGCCAA
The DNA here is from genome assembly GCA_963922515.1 of uncultured Rhodobacterales bacterium. Lineage (GTDB taxonomy): Bacteria > Pseudomonadota > Alphaproteobacteria > Rhodobacterales > Rhodobacteraceae > JACOMT01. The sequence goes on from CAWUIW010000204.1 coordinate 2,602, forward strand.
TTGATGGCAGGCACTGATTGATGCGGCACTAAAGAGGACGCGCCTTGGTATTCAAACGCCGGGACAGACAGCCAGTCTTGTATCGTGTGGGAAGAATGATCTACCCACGCGGCGGCTGGGGGCGTGCGATTTCCTATGTAAAGCTCCGGGTGCGCCGTTTGCCGGGCACACCGGAAAGCATTGGGCGCGGTGTCTGGGCGGGCGTGTTTGCCACGTTCACGCCATTCTTCGGTGTTCATTTTATCGTGGCCGCGATCGTCGCCCGGGTGATGCGCGGAAACTTGTTGGCGGCACTGATGTCGACGTTCATCGGCAATCCGCTGACGTTTTTTGCGATTGGCTATGTTTCGTTGCGTACCGGATATTGGATGCTGGGGCTCGAGCTCAGGGAAAGCACGGTCCGGTCATTCGGGCCGAAGTTCGTGGACGCGTGGCAAGAGCTGAAACACAACATCTGGGCCATGTTCACCGACGAAAAGGCCGACTGGGACGGTCTTGCGGTGTTTTACGAAGAAATCTTCTACCCTTACCTTATTGGCGGCATCCTACCGGGTGTTCTGACCGCGACAGCGATCTATTATCTGAGTGTGCCGGTCATTCGCGCGTACAAAATGCGCCGATTGGCCAGGATCAAAGCCAAGTTCGAGGCAATCAAGCGCAGCGCGGATGTTGCGGCTGACGCTGGTTTGAAACCCGAGTAGAGTACCCAAAAAGTGGAAGGATACGTCATGACTGCAGACCCGAAACTGCGGCTTGGAGTGAACATTGACCACGTGGCGACTGTGCGAAACGCGCGGGGCGGCGATTATCCTGACCCGTTGCGCGCGGCAAAAATCGCCGAAAAGGCAGGCGCCGACGGGATCACGGCGCATTTGCGCGAGGATCGCCGCCACATTACGGATTCCGACATTGCTGGTTTGATGGAAGTGTTGGAAATCCCACTGAATTTCGAAATGGCGGCGACTGCGGAAATGCAGACCATCGCTTTGCGTCATCGTCCGCATGCGGTGTGCCTCGTGCCCGAAAAACGAGAAGAGCGCACCACAGAGGGCGGATTGGAAGTTGCCCGCGATGAAAACCGTTTGGCCCACTTCATCGCCCCTTTGCGCGATGCCGGTTGCCGGGTGTCAATCTTCATCGCTGCCGATAAACGTCAGATTGAGGCGGCGCACCGGATTGGCGCTGAGGTGATCGAACTGCACACCGGGTCCTATTGTGACGCATATGCAGAAGGTCGGTTTGACACCCGTGATGCAGAGTTAGAGGCGCTGTGCGAAATGTCCGCGTTTGCCCATTCGCTTGGGCTGGAGGTTCATGCCGGACATGGTTTGAACTATGAAAACGTACAGCCGGTTGCGGCCTTTCCCGAGGTGCGGGAGTTGAACATCGGACATTTTTTGATCGGTGAGGCAATCTTCCGGGGCATCGAGCCTGCGATACTTGAAATGCGCCGCCTCATGGACGAGGCCCGCGCGTGATCCGGGCTGCCCTGGCTGTGTTCGGGGCAGTACGACTTTCTGCCAGGCTGATTTTGGCGATTTGTCTCGTCATGTCTTTGACGCTCAACATTGCGACCGTCACTGTATCAGGTGTGTATTATGCCGTGTCCGGTACGGCTGCTGCGCTGGGCTTCACCACAGTGGCCGCGCGCGAAGCGGGTGAACGAATGGCCCGGCGCCAAGCGGCCCGCAAAGCAGCGCAACGGACGCAAAAATCCGTATCCCGGCGACTGGTCCGGCAGGTCGGCCGCAACACAGCCGGGGCGTTTGCCGAGGCTGTCCCGGTTGCGGGCGTGGCCGTGATCGCGGCGTCCTTGGCGCTCGATATCAAGGACAGCTGCGATACCTTGCGGGAGCTTGACCAGTTGGCCGTGTCGCTATCCGGCGCAAGCGAGGCCGACGCACCAGAGTTCGACTGTGCTGCCGTTATGGGTGAGGCCGTCGATGTACGCCTCGCGGAACGGGTCTGGTCGCAGATGCCCGAGGCCTCTACAGCGACGTCCTCAACCGATTAGCGGCCGGCGTCAGGCCGCCGCGGCGATCAATTCACGCAGCATATGCAGTTGAGTGCGGGCGTAACCCAAAGGAACGGGGTAGCGGGACAACACTTCGTCATCTGACAAACGGCGCCGCTTCAGCGTTTGGATCAAGGGCCGAGCGGGCATAAGCATATGTCCAGCAAGGAAGTTGGCCTTTCTCTCATCCGCCATGCCGCGCAGGTCATTCGCATCAAAGGTATGGACCAGCCGGAAGTCGTATATGCGTTTTCCCGTTTCCGCGAGTGTGATTGCCCGGATCTCGATTTCAAAGGTGTTGTAGGTGTCTTCGTTAAACGGATACATCAACGGACGGGCCTTGAACCGGTCAAAAGACAGCACCGCACATTCGTTTGTGGTGGGGTATTTTACCTCAAGAATCCAGTGACTTAGCTCGTGTGCGATGGCCCAATTTTTGGTCCGTTCATTGGCAAGGTTGGCATTGATGACAATTTCATAGCCACTGGGCGTTGGCGCCTTTGCCAGAAAACCCGCGATGTTCCTTTGCCGGAACGGTTGTTCATTGACCGGCACGCCCAACTGCTCGCAAAGCGCGCGGATGTCCGCATTTTTTCGAGCTTGGAACGCCCGGATCGCGTCGGTCAATGTGGGCAGGGTATTCAGCTTCGTAACGACGTCGCACCGTTCGTCCCGGTCGGCATAGGTTGGCACAACTGTGTTGTTCTGCGTCTTACGCATCGTCGTTATCCGCCTCCTTGCTGATTTGATCTGCCATAGCGGCCCTTTGCGCCTCAGCTCCAAACAACATGCGTTGATTGCTTGGGTGTTGCTGCAGGGCTTCCGCAAATGCGGTCACGCGTGTCCTGTCGCCCGATGTGATGAGCTCTTCTAATCCGGGGATAAGGTCGCGTTGCAACCATTGATCGTTGCAGTCTTTGTAGCCGCGCAATTCGTCACGTTCGCTTTCGGCCAAGTTGCGCTCCCAGCGCTCTTCGGCAAGTTCCTCGGTCAGATCTTCAACCGCTTTTGCCAGTTCGCGTTTCAGCTTGCCTTCTGACGCCGTTTTTTTCTTAGCTTCGGCCAACTGGGTTTGAAGTTCGGCGATCTGGCGTTTGCTGCGTTTGTCGCGGATCCATAGCAAACCGGCAAACCCGGAAAACACCAAAGCGCCAAAGAAGTTGCCGATGGTGATGACGTCCGCTGCCACAGAAAGATCAGACAGGTTTTGTCCCACCCAGTTACCGCAGGCTTCGATCAAGTCGGAAAGCCAGTGAAAGAAGTTTCTGGTCTCTTCTCTGTCCATGGTTGAACCGCCTGTTGTGCCGTGCCCGAATCCATTCTTTTTGCTGTTAGCGCTAATAGTAGCATACTGGCGCTAAACCACATAATGTAGTTTTTGTGACTGCATAAAGGGATGATCAAACAGTGACGCTGCAAATCTAGTGATAGTTGGTTTTGGACATTCCTGACACGGCTCTGTTAGGTGCACATCCAAGGAGGCTGCATCATGATCCTTGGCATCGGAACTGATCTTGCGAACATCGAACGCATAGAAGGCACGCTGGACCGGTTCGGTGACCGGTTTCGTAATCGCGTCTTTACGGATGTCGAACAGCGCAAGGCAGAGCGACGCAAGGATGTGGCAGGCACCTACGCGAAGCGTTGGGCGGCCAAGGAAGCTTGTTCAAAGGCGTTGGGAACTGGGTTGCGGATGTGAATCGCCTGGAAAGACA
>CAWUIW010000205.1:0-6287 GCA_963922515.1 uncultured Rhodobacterales bacterium
AACTGGGCGACAAGACCGCCCTGACGATCCTTTCTGAAACGGGCGAGCAAAGCCTGACATACGACGAACTGTCCGCCGCCGTTCGTGGCACTGGCACGGGCCTGCTCGACGCCGGTTTGCGCCCCGGGCAAATGGTGCTTATGCGGCTTGGCAACACGGTCGAATTTCCGATTGCGTATCTTGGCGCGATCGCCGTGGGCCTCGTTCCAATCCCAACCTCGTCGCAACTGACGACCCCAGAAGTCGAACGCATCGTCGCGGACCTTGGACCTGCCGCCATTCTGCATGATCCTACGGTACAGTCGGCCGAGCATGCGCACGTGATCTCGCTGGAACAGTTACGCGCCATGCAATCGCTACCGCCCTGTGCCTTTGCGATGGGTATGCCAAACCGGATGGCCTACGTTGTGTACACATCTGGCACGTCCGGTCGACCTCGTGCCGTCGCGCATGCGCACCAGGCGATTTGGGCCCGCCGAATGATGGTGCATGATTGGTATGATCTACACGAAAGTGACAGGCTCCTACATGCTGGTGCGTTCAACTGGACCTATACACTTGGCACCGGCTTGATGGATCCTTGGACCGCTGGCGCCACATCGATCATTCCTGCCGCCGGCACACAACCGTCCCGGATCCCGGCACTGGCCGCGACAGGCCGCGCCACGATTATCGCCGCTGCGCCAGGTGTTTACCGCAAAATCCTGCAGCATCACGACACGCTGAATCTGCCCCATTTGCGGCATGGCTTGAGCGCCGGTGAAAAGCTGTCGCAAAGTCTGCAATCGGCGTGGCGCAGGGCCAGCCGCACGGCCTTGTACGAAGCATACGGCATGTCCGAGTGCTCGACCTTCATTTCTTCCAGTCCCAGCAACCCGACCCATGGCAGTGTTTTGGGCCGGCCCCAGACCGGCCGCCGCGTGGCGATCATTGATGCCGAAGGTGTGCCAGTGCCGATCAATAGCGAAGGCATGATCGCCGTTCACAAGGATGATCCTGGCCTGATGCTGGGCTATCTGAACGCAGCTCAGGAAACCGCCGATCGCTTCCGGGGGCAATGGTTTGTCACCGGTGATCGCGGTCGAATGGACCCGGCAGGAGATATCACCTTTCTGGGCCGCGACGACGACATGATGAACGCAGGCGGCTATCGCGTATCCCCTCTCGAGGTTGAAATGGCCTTGTCCGAACATCCGGGCATCCACCAGATTGGCGTGGTGGATGTAGAGGTCAAAGAAGGCGCCAGCGTCATCGCTGCGTTTTACACCGGACCCGACCCGATCAACGAGGCTGAGCTGAGCTATTACGCCGCGGAGCGGTTGGCACGCTACAAACAGCCACGCGCTTTCGTGCACGTGGCCGAGTTACCAGCCGGTGCCAATGGCAAACTTGTGCGCCGTGACCTTCGCCAGTTTTTCGAACCCGAGGCTCAATGACCCAAGAAACTGTGAAACTCGACGTGTTGTCGGACCCGATCTGCCCTTGGTGCTACATTGGCAAAACGCATTTGGAACGCGCATTGGCAAGTGCGCCCCGCAACCCGTTTGTGATCGAATGGCATCCTTTCCAATTGAACCCCGATATGCCCGTCGAAGGTATGGGGCGCCGCGAATACCTGGAACGGAAGTTCGGAGGCAAGGAAGGCGCCGTTCAAGCTTACGCTCCAGTGGTCGAACACGCAGAACGCGCAGGGCTGTCGATTGATTTCGACGGCATGACGCGCACCCCGAATACACTGGATGCGCATAGGCTCATTCACTGGGCGGGCATCGAAGGCAAGCAGTCCGAAGCCGTAACGGCACTGTTCAATGCATATTTCGTCGAAGCCCGTGACATTGGCTCGCATGATGTACTGGCCGACATCGCGGATGGGTTGGACATGGATGCCTCGGTGGTGCGCCGCCTGCTGCAATCAGATGCGGATCGCCAAAGCATAAAGGACCGCGACCGCCACAGCCGAGAGATGGGCGTCAACTCGGTCCCGACCTTCATCGTGGCCGGTCAGCACGCCGTGCCCGGTGCACAACCGCCTGACCTGTGGGCGCGAGTCATCACCGAAATCCTTGATCAACTGGAGACAACCGACGGGTGAAATCACTCAACGCCGTTACTCTGATTATCACGGTCGTCGTCATCATTCTGTCAGGGACCGTGTTCTTTCGCATCGTCGAAGGGTGGAGTTGGCTTGATGCATATTTCTTCACCGTCGTGACTCTATCGACCGTGGGATATGGCGAGCTTGTACCTGCCAGCCCGATCGGTCGCATTGGCACCACTGTTCTGATTTTTCTGGGTCTTGGCACCTTTGCCTATGCCATCCAGCAATTCGGCCAATTCACCCATCGCAAGCGCAGCGAACACACGCACAGCCTGCTGCAAAACCTGCTGCACGCGCGCGACAAGGACCCGGATCCGGACGTGGACGTGGACGTGGACGTGAACCAGAATAAACACCGCTCTGATTGATCGACTGGCTCCCCCGCAGCAAATGTGTTAGCGGTCGAGGAACCTCCGATATCGGGACTCCCATGCAACCGAAGATTTCTCGCGCGGAATTCGTGGCGTTGATTGCCATGATGTTTGCCACCATCGCGTTTTCGATCGACGCAATGCTGCCAGCGCTGCCGGATATTGGCGCCGAGTTGAGCCCGTCAGACCCCAACAAGGCCGCGTTGATCCTTACATCGTTTGTCTTTGGCCTTGGCCTTGGCACATTCTTTACCGGCCCGCTATCCGACGCCTTCGGGCGCCGGTCTGTCATTCTGTGCGGTCTTGCCCTTTATGCAGCGGGTGCAGCCCTGGCCTGGTTGGCACCAACCCTGGAACTGGTCCTGATTGGGCGCGTGCTGCAAGGACTTGGTGCCGCGTCGCCGCGCATCGTCGGGATCGCCGTCGTGCGCGACCTGTTTTCAGGACGCGACATGGCACGTATCATTTCAATCGCCATGACGATCTTCACGATTTTCCCGGCTTTTGCGCCGCTTATCGGCTCCATCATCATCGCCACCGCCGGGTGGCGCGCAATCTTCTTGGCATTCGTGGTTTTTGCGGTCGGCCTGTCGGTCTGGGTGTCTGGACGGCTGGGCGAGTCGCTGCCCGTGAGCAACCGCAGGCCGTTTCGTGCACCACTGCTTGGGGCCGCGATCAAGGAAATGGTGACCCATCCAACGGTGCGCTTGTCGATCGTGGTGCAAACCTTGTGCCTGTCAGCTCTGTTCACACTGCTGACGATGGTCCAACCGGTTTATGAACAGATATTCGACAAGGGCGACAGCTTCCCGCTGTGGTTCGGCGGCGTTGCGCTGGCCTCCGGCGCGTCCGGTTTGTTGAACGCCGCCATTGTCGGGCGCTTCGGTATGCGGCGCATCGTAACCGCGACCGTAGGCATTCAAGCCGTCTTGTCCGTTGCAATGATTGTCATCGGCATTGTGGATGTGTCAGAGGTCGTGTTTTTTGCGTCGTTCGTGTTCTGGCAGTTCACCTTGTTTTTCATGGCGGGTTTGACCATGGGCAACCTCAATTCCATTGCCATGGAACCGATGGGGCATATCGCCGGCATGGCTGCATCCGTGATCGGCGGGATTTCAACTGTTCTCGGCGCAGCCGTCGCCTCGCCCGTCAGCCTGCTGTTTGATGGCTCGATTCTTCCGCTGGCAACGTCAATCGCGGTCTTATGCTGTCTTGCGTCTGTCGCGATGACCGAGATGTCGCGCATCGAAAAACGCCTATCCGCGTCCTAGGGCCACGCCGAATCTATGCGATCATGGTATCACCCGCTGTAGCAGCGGGAGGGCATGCAATGACCGATTACGACCTGGGCAGCCACACGTGGCCCATCACCACGTCATCGCCAGACGCGCAACGGTGGTTCGACAAGGGTTTGAACTGGGCATACGGCTTCAATCATGGCGAGGCCATTGTCTGTTTTCAGCGCGCCATCGAATACGATCCGGACTGTGCCATGGCACATTGGGGCATCGCGTATGCAGCTGGCCCAAACTACAACATGCCATGGGACTTGTACGATGACCGTGGGCGGGCCAAGGCCCTGAAGCAAGCCTACGACGCGGCAGACGCGGCCCGGGTTGCCAGTTCAGGATGTTCGGATATCGAGCTTGCGATGATCGATGCTCTGGGCGCACGATACCCCCAGCGCGATCCGATCGACGATCAATCCGGCTGGGACCGCGACTTTGCCGATGCGATGCGTGCGAACTTTGAACGCTTCCCCGACCACAATGACCTTCGATCCGTGTTCGTCGAATCTCTGTTGCAATTGACGCCGTGGAAGATGTGGGATCTGCAGTCCGGCGTGCCGGCCGTCGGCGCAGCCACGCAAGAAGCGCAACGCGTGTTGGAAGACGCCTTTGCCGCTCAAGCTGGCGCCATGACACATCCCGGTCTGTTGCACCTGTATGTTCATTTGATGGAAATGTCGCCAACGCCTGAAAAAGCCCTGATCGCATCCGATGTCCTGCGCACACTTATGCCAGATGCCGGCCACCTTGTGCATATGCCCACCCATATCGACGTTTTGTGTGGCCACTATCAAAACGTGGTCTTTTGGAACCAGAAGGCCGTCGAAGCCGATTTGAATTATTACGAGCGCGCGGGCGCGTTCAACATCTACACCGGCTACCGCCAGCACAATTATCATTTCATAATCTACGGGGCGATGTTCTTGGGCCAGTTCCAACCGGCCATCGACGCCGTGCGGGGCATGGCCGCAACAACACCAGAGGCCATGCTGCGCATCCCCTCACCGCCGATGGCCGATTTTTTTGAAAGCTACCTGGCCATGGAACCACATGTCCTGGTGCGGTTTGGCCGGTGGGAAGACTGCGTGAAACTGGCTGTGCCGGATGACCCAGAGCTGTATCGCACGTTGACCGCCAATGTGCATTACGCGCGCGCTGTCGCTTTCGCCGCACTCGGTCATGTGCCAGAGGCAGAAGCAGAAGAAGCGCTGTTTGATGCAGCTCGAGCTGCCGTGCCCGAAACGCGGCTTCTGCACAACAATCGGGTCATTGACTTGTTGGAAATCGGGCATGAAATGGTGCGCGGTGAAATCGAGTACCGCAAGCAAAACTATGACGTTGCCTTCGCGCATTTGCGGCAGGCGGTCGCGCGTGAAGACACCCTGCCCTATGATGAGCCGTGGGGCTGGATGCAGCCCTCACGCCATGCACTAGGTGCGCTTCTGTTCGAACAAGGCAAAACGGAAGAGGCCGAAGTCGTCTATCGCGAAGATCTTGGACTGGGCGGCCAGTTGAGCCGAGCCACGGTGCATCCGGACAATGTGTGGGCATTGCGGGGCCTGCATGATTGCCTGAAGGCACGGGGCGAGGCCGCGGAAATCGTGCAGATCAAACAACGGCTGGACCTGGCGCTTGCCCGGGCAGACCGGGCCGTCGCCGCGTCTTGTTTCTGTGCACAGGCTGCTATGAAAGCCGCGCAATAGCCGCGGCGATCAGGCCGCGACTGCCCGGGGCAAAGCCAGAACAGATGCAGCAAAGCCGTCCAGATCGTCAAAACTGATCGGACAGGCCGCATTCTGCGACATGCCAAAATTCGCGTCGCTTTTCATCGCGCTGGCCAGCTCGGTCGCCGATACGCCACTGCAGATTTCGGGCAGGCAGGCATCGATCTTGCACGCGCGCATCAGCGCTGCGAACGCGCCGGGCAAAGCTGCGGCCTCGGCGGGTCCACCAAGTGCCTGCGCTGCCAGAGCATAGTTCTGTGCGCCTTCGGGTCGGGCCACAAGCCAAGGCAGCGCCACCTCTAATGCCAAACCAGTGGCAAGGCCATGATGGATACGGGCCAAGGACCCCAGCGCATGGCTGACGTTATGCCCCATATGCGTGTTGCAGTTGTGCAGGGCAAGGCCCGCCACCGTGCTGCCCCACAGCACCTGCCCCCGCGCAACCAGATCATGACCATTCGCAACAGCCTGCGGCAGAAACTCGGACAGAATGCGCAACGCCTGCAACCCGTAGAGCTGGCCAGCCGGGCTGGTGGTACGGGCGGTGGAGGATTCCAACGCATGTGCCACGGCGTCGATGCCGGTCCACGCCGTCAAATGTGCCGGCAAGCTGACCGTCAACTCGGGGTCGAGGATCGCGCAATCGAACATCAACCGCTCGCACCAGAACCAGTTCTTTATGCCTGACGGGGTCGATACGATGGCAGTCCGCGTGACTTCGGACCCGGTCCCCGCCGTGGTCGGGATGGCAATGGCTGGCAAACCATTTTCCGGCAATGGGTGTGCGGACAAGCCATAATGCGCC
>CAWUIW010000206.1:0-6212 GCA_963922515.1 uncultured Rhodobacterales bacterium
TTCGAAGAGATTATTCAACACCAGAAAGTCGCCAACCGTATCACAGCCGGGCATTGAAAATACGATGTCCCGTGTTTGCAACGATTGCCCGTCGGTCATGTTCAGCACCTGTGCGTCGACATCGCGCCCACAATTGACCTGTGTCACTTCGCTTTCGATGCTAAGCTGGATGCTGCCGGACTTTTTGGCGTTCTGTCGAGGAAAGGTATAAACTTCCACCAGCTGAGGCTTCAGTGTGTCGATGGTGCCCAGCCGCATCACCGCACCGCCGAGGCCATTGGTCAATTTGGACGCATCTTGGTCAATCCCCGACCAAACATGACCCACGTCACCATAGCTCGCACCAAATTCGCGCGCATGCACTTGAAGGCCATCCACATCCGACCATTGCATAGCCACGCGATCATACAGCGTCACATCTGGCACATGGGCGGTTGTCACAGCACCTGTTCCGTTGGCAAAAGCAACGACAAAGACAGCCCGCTCAGCCAACACTGGCACAACGACATTCAGTTGACCGGACGTATCCACAACGCCTGTGAACATCATGCCCTGATGGTGAATGGTCACGCGCTCATTTGGGTAGCAGGGCGCGGTCACAACTAGGTTAACGGTGGCCGCCGCAGCAACAGTTGCTGTCGTCGCAACTTTGCAGCCCAAGCGTGGCGTTTCAGGGTCGCGGGGCGGTTCTGGCACGACGCGGCTTGACGTTACACTCGCGTCCGCCGCGGTCAGGGTGATTCCCGTTACCTCAATCGGCGCGCGCACCAATTCTTCTTCCTGCACCAGCACCGGGGCCGGCAACGGCGCAGCGGCCTTTTCGGTTTTGGCGTTGCTGTACGTGTGCATCGCAATGCCGATGCCCAAGGCGCACACGACTGTGCTGGTCACCCTCAGTATCAATCGTACGCGAGACATTTTGCCCTCCATGCCAAACACGGCTTTGGAGACCAGTGTTGTCGCCAAACGCGGCCATGGTATGGCCCTGTCTGGGTGTCATTCGGGCGGAATTGTGACCCTAGGCGAACCGCCCGTGACAATGCTTGAACTTTTTGCCGCTGCCACAAGGGCACAGTTGATTGCGGCCCGGATTTCCCCAAGTGGTTGGATCGTTTTCGTCAAACCCTGCCAAACGCTGCCCGGGCTGTGTGCCTTCGGGTGCTTTTGCCGGCTCCGGCTGAGGTTGGGCAGCGGCTTGCGCCCGCGCTTGTTCTTCTTGTTGCTGAGCGAGGATCTGCTGCTTTTCTTCTTCTGACAGCACGCGCACGTTTGACAGCTGTTGGGTGACATCCTCCCGCAGGCTGTCCAGCATGCCTTCGAAGAGTTGGAACGCCTCATTCTTGAATTCGTTCAACGGATCACGATTGGCGTAGCCGCGGAAACCCACGACCGATCGCAGATGTTCCAAAGTCAGCAGATGTTCGCGCCACTTGGCATCAATGGTCTGCAACAACACCTGCTTTTCAATGTTGCGCATATTTTCCGGACCGAATGCGACGGCCTTTTTGGCCATGAACTCGTCGCATTCCTTCAGCAAGCGTTCGCGGATTTCGTCGTCATCCACGCCTTCTTCGTCGGCCCATTGCACAACCGGCAAATCAAGACCCAGTTTGACAATGACGTCTGCGTACAGCCCTTCAGTGTTCCACTGATCGGCATAGGTATTCGCAGGCATGTACTCATCGACCAAATCATCAATGACCTGTTGCCGCATATCCGCCGTGACATCGGAAAGATCATCAGCCGACATAATTTCGCGTCGTTGACTGAACACGACCTTTCGTTGGTCATTCATCACGTCATCGAACTTCAAAACCTGCTTGCGCATATCGAAGTTTCGGCCCTCGACCTTGGCCTGGGCCCGTTCCAGTGATTTGTTCACCCAAGGATGGATAATGGCTTCGCCTTCTTTCATTCCCAGAGTCTGCAGCACTTTGTCCAACCGTTCCGACCCGAAGATACGCATCAGGTCATCTTCGAGGCTGAGGTAGAATATAGTGCGTCCGGGATCACCCTGCCGCCCCGACCGGCCGCGCAACTGGTTGTCAATCCGGCGGCTTTCATGGCGTTCTGACGCCATGACATACAAACCGCCAGCCGCCAGAACCTTTTCCTTCTCGGCAGCATGCGTGGCTTCTTCGGCGGCGCGCAGCTCTGCTGGATCCGCCTCGGGGTTGGCCGCGATCGCCTCAAGCACCTTCATCTCGACATTGCCACCAAGCTGAATGTCTGTACCCCGGCCCGCCATGTTCGTTGCGATGGTCACCGCACCCAAACGGCCAGCATCAGCGACGATCTGTGCTTCTTGCTCGTGCTGGCGGGCGTTCAAAACGTTGTGTGCGATGCCCTCTTTCTGCAGCAGTTGGCTGAGAATTTCGGATTTTTCGATGGAAGTTGTGCCTGCAAGAACCGGTTGACCCTTTTCATTGGCGCGTTTGATCTCGTCGATCATGGCCTTGTATTTTTCGGTGGTGGTCCGATACACCTGATCGTCTTCATCTGTGCGGGCGATCGGCCTGTTTGTCGGCACTTCGACAACACCCAAACCATAGATCTCGCCAAATTCTTCTGCTTCGGTCATCGCTGTGCCGGTCATGCCTGACAGCTTGTCATACAGGCGGAAGTAATTTTGGAACGTCACGCTGGCCAAGGTCACATTCTCTGGCTGAATCTTGACCTCTTCCTTCGCTTCGATCGCTTGATGCAGGCCATCTCCCAACCGGCGCCCCGGCATCATCCGGCCCGTGAACTCATCAATCAAGACAACCTCGTTGTCGCGTACGATGTAGTCCTTGTCTTTCTGAAAAAGCTTATGCGCCCGCAGACCCTGGTTCACGTGATGCACAATGGTCGTGCTTTCCGGATCGTACAGCGTAAAGCCTTCTTCAAGCAAACCGCGGGCATGCAACTGCGCTTCCAGAAACTCGTTGCCTTCATCCGTGAAGGTGACGTTACGGGTCTTTTCATCCAGTTCAAAGTGCTGTTCTTCGATCATCGGAATGACGCCATCAATCGCGCGATAGAGCTCTGAACGGTCTTGTGCCGGGCCAGAGATAATCAGGGGCGTCCGCGCCTCGTCGATCAAGATGCTGTCGACCTCGTCAACGATCGCGAAGTTGTGATGCTTCTGAAAAACCTGCGACAGGTCAGACTTCATGTTGTCCCGCAAGTAATCAAAGCCCAACTCGTTGTTCGTGGCGTAGGTGATGTCACACGAATAGGCCTGCATTTTTTCTTCGTTCGGCATGCCGGTCCAGATGACACCGGTTGTCAAACCCAGCATGGAATAGACTTTGCCCATCCATTCCGAATCGCGTTTGGCCAGATATTCGTTGACCGTGACAACATGCACGCCCTTGCCAGTCAGCGCGTTCAAATAAGCCGGCAAGGTCGCGACAAGCGTTTTGCCTTCGCCTGTTTTCATTTCGGCAATGTTGCCTTGATGCAAAAAGATCGCACCCATCAACTGGGTATCGAACGCGCGCAACCCCAAAGCCCGCTTTGCTGCCTCGCGTACGTTCGCAAACGCTTCTGGCAACAGCGCATCCAGATCTTCGCCATTCAAAGCCCGCGCGCGCAGATCGTCGGTTTTCTCTTTCAAACCATCATCATCCAGCGCCTCGAACTCTGGTTCAAGCGCGTTAATCTGCTCTACCAGCGTCCGCGTCGCCTTGATTTTGCGGTCGTTTGGTGTGCCAAACACCTTTTTGGCGAGTGTTCCGAAACCCAGCATGCGTTCTCCAGCGAGCCTTACAATTTTCTGACCTGTGGCAGGCTTGCCCACCGTGCACGCAGCCCGTAGATACGTGTGAAACACGGTGCCCGTTCGGCCATATGGCGATGTAAGCGGCGGCCTGAAAAGTGTCAACGCTGCGGGCCCCCGCAGCCCGATCGATAGGAAATTCCAATGCGTCTATTTCGTGGTCTCGCTTCGACCGTTGCCCTCACATGTGCGCTCGCCGTCCCATGTTCATTAATGGCGCAAGGCGAGGTGTCGCGCGATACGGTCGTGGCCACGGTGAACGGGCAAGACATCACATTGGGTCACGTTATCGTCGCCTATGCGACATTACCGTCGCAGTTCCAACAACTCGCGGCAACCGATCTCTTGCCCGGACTCATCGAACAACTGATCCAACAGACAGCGCTCAGCCAGACACAGCCCGGCGATTTGCCGGATCACGTGGCACTTTCGCTCGAAAACGAACGCCGGTCGCTATTGGCTGCGGAAGAAATCGAACGCGTTTTGGCCAGCGCCGTCACAGAAGACGATTTGCGGGCCGCCTATGACGCGCAGTACCTCAACGCATCCCAAGCCATAGAATTCAATGCCGCCCACATCCTGTTAGAGAACCTTGAAGACGCACAGATCGTTAAGGCCGAGCTGGATGCCGGCGCCGATTTTGCAAAAATGGCTCGGGAAAAATCGACCGGGCCTTCTGGTCCCAACGGCGGTGATCTGGGGTGGTTTGGCGCCGGTCGCATGGTGCCTGAGTTTGAAAATGGAGTTCTGGCGTTAGAGCCCGGAGAGGTATCTGACCCAGTTCAAACCCAGTTTGGGTGGCATGTTATTCTATTGAAAGAAACCCGCCCCGTGACCCCACCCGAATTTGCCGCAGTCCGCGGTGAATTGGAACAATCCATGCAACAGGACGCGGTCGAGGCGTATGTCACGAACCTGACCGCAGCAGCGGAAGTCACGCGACCTGACCTCAGCGGCTTGGATCCCGAAGTCATCCGCGATCTGGACATCGTGCGGCAGTAACCATGCCCGCTTCCTTGCCTGTTTCGCCACTCGCCCCGCCCGCGTTTCCAAAGCTGCCATCCATTGCAGGGGTCAAACTCGCAACGGTCGCGGCGGGGGTCCGCTACCAAGGGCGTGCCGACGTGATGCTGGCGGTCTGCGACCCGGGCAGTTCTGTTGCCGGCGTTTTCACGCGATCGGCCACGCGATCGGCCGCAGTTTTGGATTGTCAGGCGAAGCTGGGTCTGGAAACCGAAGGCGCGGCGGCAATTCTTGTAAATGCAGGCAATGCAAACGCGTTCACAGGACAACATGGGCAAAGCTCTGTAGATGCGATTGCCACGGCCGTGTCACAAGCGACAGGCGTGCACCAAAACCGCGTGTTCACGGCCTCGACCGGTGTAATTGGCGAACCGCTGCCACATGATCGCATCATCGCCCACGTGAACAATTTGGCTGGTTCGCTTGCTGCGGATAGATTTGAAGCCGCCGCGGAAGCCATCCGAACCACCGATACTTTTGCCAAAGGCGCCACGGCGACAGTTCAGATTGGCGACACTGACGTAACGATCAGCGGCATCGCAAAGGGATCGGGCATGATCGCACCCGATATGGCGACGATGCTTGTCTACATTTTCACGGACGCCAAGATCAATGTGCCAGCGCTGCAAGAAATGACCGCGCGTGTGAATGCAAAAACGTTCAACTGCATCACGGTTGATAGCGACACGTCGACGTCAGACAGTTTGATGGTCTGCGCAACAGGTGCATCGGGCATCGACGTTTCAGATGTGGCTGAATTTGAGCAGGCCTTGCACAGCGTAATGCTGGACTTGTCGCATCAAGTTGTGCGCGACGGCGAAGGTGCCACCAAGTTTGTCGAAGTAAAGGTCACTGGTGCAACATCGAATGCCGATGCAAAAATCCACGCGATGTCCATCGCGAACTCACCTCTGGTGAAGACGGCCATTGCCGGAGAGGATCCCAACTGGGGCCGCGTGGTGATGGCAATCGGCAAGTCGGGTGCATCAGCCGATCGCGACCTGTTATCCATCCGTTTCGGCGACATTCTCGTTGCCGAAGCCGGCTGGGTCAGCCCGGACTACGAGGAAACGCAGGCCGCAGACTACATGAAGTCACAAACCATCACCCTTGGCGTCGATCTGGGATTGGGAAGAGGGTCGGCCACAGTTTGGACCTGTGATTTGACCCATGGTTACATCGACATCAACGCCGACTACCGTTCGTAAGGATCGCAGAACATGGCAATCATTCTTGTGAGCGCGGTCGCTCTTGTTGATGTGGATGGCCGCGTGCTTTTGGCACAGCGTCCTGAAGGCAAGTCAATGGCTGGTCTTTGGGAGTTTCCGGGCGGCAAAGTTGAAACTGGCGAGACACCGGAACAAGCGTTGATACGTGAGCTGCAAGAAGAGTTGGGGATCAACACCTGGGCGTCCTGTCTGGCGCC
>CAWUIW010000207.1:0-6209 GCA_963922515.1 uncultured Rhodobacterales bacterium
TATTACCCACGTATCACGGTTGTGAACCCCGGTGCCACCGTGCTGTTCGAAGCCACCGATCGCGGCCATAACTCTGCAGCTGTTGAAGGTATGCTGCCAGAAGGCGTTGAGCTGTGGGATGGCACCATCAACGAAGAGATCTCAGTGACTTTCGACACCCCCGGCGTTTACGGGTACGAATGCACACCGCACAAGTCGAGCGGTATGGTCGGTTTGGTGATCGTGAAAGGCGAAGGCATGCTTGATAACCTAGAAGCAGCCAAAGAAGTGCGCCAACGCGGTAAGGCCAAAAAAGTCTGGGAAGAAATTTGGGAAGAAGCGGAAGCCGCAGGTCATTTGACCGAAGCATCCAGCTGATCTGATCCAGAAGAAGTCGAAAACGGGGCGATAGGCCCCGTTTTTTTATGCGCGGGCGCGCGCATGGGCGACGCGACCAATTGTGTTCAACAGTACCTGCGCTGCAAGGATCGATGTCGACCCGGTTGGGTCGTAGTCGGGCGCCACTTCGACCAAATCGATCCCAACAATAGACCCGCGTTTTGCCAGGCCAGCGATGAATTCCAGCACATCGTAGTACAAAAAACCGCCATGGCTGGGCGTGCCCGTACCGGGCGCAATGGAAGGGTCGAACGCGTCAATGTCGATGGTGAGGTAGTATCGCGCGCCCTCGGGCACACGCGCAACCATGGCGTCAACGCCGGCTTTCCGAAACTGGCGTACGGATTGTATGTCAGATCCCATGCTGCGGGCGGCCTCGTATCCCTCTTTGGCCGTTGAAGAGACGTTGCGAATCCCGAACTGGCTGAGCCCGGTCACATACGGCTTTTCGGCGGCGCGCCGCATGGGGTTGCCATGTCCAAATCGCACACCGTGGCGTTCGTCAACAAAATCGAGATGTGCGTCGATTTGGACAATGTGGATCGGATTTTGGTCATCAAAAGCATTCACGCACGGTATGTTGATCGAATGGTCGCCGCCCAATGTGACCGGGATTGCACCCGCAGACAGGATCTGGCGTACGCCGTGTTCGATGTTGGCATGACTTTGCACCGTATCGGTGTGAATGATATCCGCATCCCCGATATCCACGATGCGCACGGTGTCTGCCTCCAGATAGGTCACATCATCTTCGTGATCGTACGCGCCGGCATGGCCAAACGCGAACAGGGTCGAAGCGTCTCGAATACTGCGGGGGCCCATCCGTGCCCCTGCGCGCCACTGCGTGCCGCCGTCAAACGGCGCGCCAAGGATGGCAAAGTCGGCATCAATTGCGGACCAATCCGCCACATGTGGGTATTTGCCGAAGGTGCAAATGCCGACGAACGGCAGGTTCAAGCGGCCGCTGTCGTAGCCGTGGGTCATGCTGGTCTCCTTAGCCGAGGCTGAGGAAGATCATGTTCGCCAAACCCCAAAGTGTCATCTGAAAATGTGTGCTTTGGCCACCTTCAGCGTCGAACCAGTAACAAAAGTAGTTTCCCACAACCAGAAAGCCTGACCAGACCGCGGTAAAGGCCGCCGCCCCAAGCAGAGCAAATGCGCGCGCGGTGGCGGCGGGCGTCACGCCAAGAATGGCAAGAACCATAGCGCCCAGTCCCAAGGCCAAAAGCGCAACGGCAATCAACTCTGCTGAAACGGCCAGCCGGAACAAACGCAATTGCCATGTTCGATCTCGGACGGCCCTGTGTGCGACGCGTGCGAATTCCTCGGGGTACTCCGCCTCCATACCATGCATGCCAATCACGCGGGACGTCGAGCCTTCGTTGAACTCCGGGTATCTCAGGTTGTCGCTGACGCCTATGCTCAGCCATGCCGTAATGGCCGAAAGAGTCATGGTTTGCGCGATCAAAAGAACGAAGTCGAACATGTAGCAAGCCGGACTGTGCAGAAATGTGGTTGCGCAAGATTGGGGCAGCTTGCGCCCAAGGTCCATAGGTGTGACGCGTCAGTCTGAGCCTATTCCGGTCGAACGCTGTCGGGATAGGCAGCCGCAAAAGCAGGATGCGTTTCGCACGCGCGAACGGCGGACCCGATGCGAGCAAGGTCCGCAATGTCGACGCCCCAGCGCTGCGCATTGTAGACTTGCGGGATCAAGACGATATCCGGCAGCATCGGCCGATCGCCACAGCAAAAGGGCGATTGATCATAAGCGCCGAGAAGTGTTTCAAAAGCTACCAATCCGGGCCGGATGAAGCGAACCATCCAGTCAACTTTGGCCGCATCGCGCCCTGCCAGTTCCGCTGCTTTGACCGCCACTTGCAGGTTGCATACCGGATGGATGTCGATGGCGATAGACTGCGCAAGCGCTTCCATCTGCGCCCGAGCTGCCGGTTCCATGGGCAACAGGCCCAAGGTGCGGGTCTCATTCAAGTAGGTCAGGATGGCCATGGACTGCGTCAACTGATGCCCGTCTATCTCCAGCACCGGCACAAAGCCTTGCGGATTGCGTGCTAAGTGCTCGGCAGACAGGTTTTCCTTGGCCGCCAAATCAACCGAAACCGTGCGATGGTGGATACCGGCGAGGTTCAAGGCAATCCGCAACCTGTACGAGGCAGAACTGCGCCAGTAATCGTAAAGTACGGTGTCCACTACGCTTTGCCCGCGGCGCGCGCCGCATGCAAAGCTTCTGTCAAAACAGCACGATCTCCGATGTGGTTGGCCAACAAAAGGACAAGCCGGGCGTTCAGAACGTGGGTCTCTTCCGCTGTCAAGCCGGTGTGAGCGTCCAGAAGCTCTGCGTAGAACCCATCACAATCCGGGATGTTCGGTGCCGTGTTCAGCAAGGCCATGTTGAAGTCCAATCGCTTTATTGAGGGCGGCGGAAATCTGAGCGTGGTCGGGCGCGGTCCAGCGCGCCGCTACATGCTGATCAGGGCGCAGCAGGTACACCGCTTGCTCGGCCGCGCCCAAATATCGTTTCGACATCAGATCATCGGGTTCAGTCTGCACGGTCAACACTGGTACCTTAATCCCAGCCACGTCAGCGGTTGGCACGGTCGTATTGATTGCCAAGATCTGAAACGAATTGCCGAGCAGGTCGATCAGCCAGCCGTCCGCCAAAGGCGCGTCACAAGCCGGAGCGCCAGGCCGCGTGCGATCTGGCAGGCCATCAGTGTCTGCGCTGCTCAGCGGTGACCCATGGTAGGTGCACGGTGTAGACAGGCGCCCAGAATTGATCATAGGGCGAGCAAAGGAATGCTCTTCGACAAGGTCCAGCACCGCATCGCGGAACACTTCATGCGCAGGCGAACGCGGAGTCAGAAAATCTGCGGATCGCGTTGAGTTCAGAATGTTCTCCTGCGCGGCCTGTTTGCGCTCGATATGGTAGCTGTCCAACAGCGCAACAGGTGCAGACTTGCCCACCACCATCGCAAGTTTCCAGCCAAGGTTGTCGATGTCCTGCATGCCGCCATTCGCACCCCGAGCGCCAAAGGGCGACACTTGGTGCGCGCTGTCGCCGGCAAAGATCACGCGGCCATGCCGGTACTCTTCCATCGAGCAGCAGCGGAACGTGTAAATCGAGGTCCAAACGAGCTCGAAATCATATTCTGCGCCGATCATGCCGCGCACCCGCTCTTGTACTTTCTTTGGATCGATTTCTGCTGCGCGGTCTATGTCCCAACCCAGCTGAAAATCCAGCCGCCAGACGCCGTCAGGCTGTTTGTGCATCAGGGCTGTTTCGTTGGGGTTGAAAGGCGGGTTGAACCAAAACCGGCGTTCTACTGGAAAATCCTCGGAACCGGCTTTCAAGCGGATGTCTGCGATCAAAAAGTTGTCTTCGAACACGCGGCCCTCGAACCCGAGCCCCAACATGTTGCGGATCGGCGAGTTAGCCCCGTCGCAGGCGACGACCCATTCCGCTTCCAAAGTGTATGGGCCTTCTGGGGTATCGACCTCGAGCCCAACATGGTCATCTTGCGTGTCGATGCGAGTCACGCGATTTACGCCCCGAATGTCGATCGGCGCACCTGCATCCTGTTGACGTCGAATCTCCTCGACGACGAACTTTTCGAAATAGGGTTGTTGGAGGTTGATGAACGCCGGACGCTTGTGCCCTCCTTCTGGCAGCAGGTTGAACTCATAGATCTCGCGTAACTCGCGAAACACCCTGCCAAGGTTCCAGACAACGCCTTTTTTGACCATCGGTTCACCGCAGCCAAGACGATCGCAAATTTCGAGTGTGCGCTTAGCAAAGCAAATCGCACGGCTGCCCATCCCGACGCCGGGATGATCATCCAGGACCACACAGGCAATCCCCTTTTTGCCGAGGTCCAGCGCCAGCCCCATCCCGATTGGACCGCCGCCAACGATCACAACCGGGTGGCGAACCGGTGCCGGTTTGTCTTGGTCCGGGACACGCTCGTAGGGGTATAGTTCGAACGCAGTTTGGTAACGCAGCTCGACCATCAGACGTCCTCCCAATATGGCTTGGCGCTCGCAACTCGTCCGAATTCAAGGAAAAAATCATCCAACTGCGGTGGGTTGGCGCCCGCTTGGCTCAGCATGCCATGGACCTGACCCCGGTGGTGCACCTGATGCTGAAAAAGATGCAGCAAGGTATGGTCAACACGCTCATGGCTCATCGCATTCTTCCTTTCCAAGGCACAAAGCTGTGCAGCCTGTGTTTCGCTGAGCGTGTCGCAGAAAGCGATCAGGCGCTCATCGCTGGCGCCCTGCGCGGCACAAAGCAAAGCCATGTCGTCGATATCCGGGCGCTGGTAAACAGCGCGGCCACGCCCTTCATTCATCAGACCGTCAATGTAGAACAGATCAACTTCGTATATGTGATTCAGCGTTCTTGGGATTGTGCCAAAAAAACTGGCGTAGCGGACATGCAACTGGTCTTCGGTCAAGGTCTGAACCGCGTGATACAGCGTGCCGTTGGCCCAGGCATTGTTGCGTGCCAGCAAGCGAATGTGGTCCAGCATCATTCACCGTCCTTTGGTGCATCAGAATAGTCTTTTCGGATCAGTTTGCGCAGCACCCAAACGGCGGACAGTCCAAAAAACAGGCCGCCAACACCAATCATTTCAAACAGGGCAGGGCCTTCGGGAATGCCGTTTCGCACAAGCGCGGTCACGATCATGCCGAGGCCCAGCATACAAATGATCAGCCGGACTTTAAGCTCTCCTTTGGTCGGTCCAAACTTGGCCATGCTTACACCTGCAGCGCTTCCCACATCTTCAAATCGCGCTCGGCTGTCCAGATACGCGGCGTATCAATGTCGAGCGCCTCATCATAGGCGCGTGCCACGTTGAAAGGCAGGCAGTGTTCATAGATCGCGTAATCCTTGAACTTGGGATCACATGCGGCGCGCACCGCGTCCCATGCTTCTTTCAATGAACCGCCACGCAATGCGACGCGCGCTGCCGGGCGATAGGTGGATCTTACAAAATCCTTGGTGCTGTCCAGCGCGGCATTCACCATGTCCTTCCCCACCAATGCGTCGCCACGTCCCGGGGCAATGGCATCCAGGTCGAAGCGACGGATGGCCTCGAGCGTTGAAGGCCAGTCGTGGTAGTGACCGTCGCCACAGTAACAGGCCGACCGGTATTCCACGATGTCGCCTGTAAACATGACGTTTTCGTCAGGAACGTAGATCACGGCATCGCCGGCGGTGTGGGCGCGGCCCACCTGCATGATATCAACCCTGCGCTGGCCCAGATACACGCTCATCCGGCCATGGAAGGTCGTGTTTGGCCACGTCAGGCCGGGAATGCTCTCATACCCTTCGAACAAGCGTGGAAAACGCTGGAATTCGCTGTCCCAATCTTCCTGCCCGCGTTCGGCGACCATGGACCGGGCTTTTTCCGACATGATGATTTGGCGTGCGCCGAAGGCAGATGCCCCCAGAACGCGGACGGCATGGTAGTGGGTGAGCACAACGTGACTGATCGGTTTGTCAGTGACGGATCGCACACAGTCGATAACCTTTTGGGCCAAGCGCGGAGTGGCCTGCGCTTCGACGATCATGACGCTGTCGTCGCCAACTATAACGCCCGAGTTCGGGTCGCCTTCGGCAGTAAATGCATAAAGATCGCGACCCACTTCGGAGAAGGTGATCTGCTTTTCGGTCATGTCCCCCTGGGACGCGAAGGCTTTGGTCATCTGGGTCTGTCGCGCCCCGGGCTTGACCCGGGGCCTCCTCGTTTCTTTGGAGTGGAGGTCCCGGGTCAAGCCCGGGACAGGAAGTCTGTTGCGGGAAGGATCGT
>CAWUIW010000208.1:0-6206 GCA_963922515.1 uncultured Rhodobacterales bacterium
TGAATCAGCAGTGGGTTCAGCTCCAAAGGCACGCCTGCGCGGTCTGCAACCTCCTGAAACAGGCCAATATCCTTGGACACCAGATCCATTGTGAAAGAAATGTCGCGGCTGCCGTTTAGGATCACCTGGCTTTCGGTCTCGTGCACAAAGGACGTGCCAGACGAAATCTTGATCGCTTCATAAGATATGTTAAGGTCCATACCTGCAGCTTTAGCTACAGTTAATGCTTCGGCGCAGCTGACAAGGTTCGCGGTGGCCAGATAATTGGTGATCACCTTCAGAACGGATGCGCTGCCCAGCTCTCCAGTATGCAAAATGCGTCGCCCCATGGTCGTCAGCAGCGGCAGTATGCGTTCAAATGTGTCCCGGTCACATCCGGCAAAGATGCTGATGTTCCCGGTATCCGCACGGTGGCATCCGCCCGAAACGGGACAGTCAACTGCGGCGCCCCCCCGCGAGATAACCTCTTGCCCCAGTCTTTTGACTTCGGCTTCATCGGTCGTCGACATTTCCATCCATGTTTTGCCCGGGCCGATTTCAGGTAGCATTTCCTGCATCACCGCATCGCTGGCCGCTGGACTTGGCAAGCATGTGATGACCGTGTCGCATGCCGCCATCAGCTCGCGCGCCGACGCGGCGGCCTGCGCACCGTCCGTGACCTTGGCCGCAACAAGGTCGAGGTCCAGATCCAAAACCGTTACATCCACGCCGTTGCGGATCAGACTGCCAGACAGCTTGCCCCCAACGTTGCCCAATCCGATGAATCCTACGCGCATTTCACACCTTTACTTGTCGGCCTCTTTGCGGGCAGCTTGTCTTCCTTGGGATCGCTTGCGCACCTATTTACGACCTTGTTGCCGTATTCTGCGCTTTACGGCTAGGAAATCTGCTGAGCCTCCGCGGCGACTGTGCGTTGACGAACACCGAAGCCTCGCGCGCGCGCAGTCACCGGGATTGCGAGACGGCATCGTGGGTCTATTCTTAGCGACAGCAAATTCGTGAGGTCCCACATGTCACTCAGACCAACCCTTGAAACCCGCCGCGCGCAACCGACACTGGAAGGCGCCGGCGTGAAACTGCACCGGGCATTCGGCTTTCAAGACCCGTCAGAACTGGATCCGTTTTTGCTGTTCGACGATTTTCGCAACGACGTGGTCGAGGATTACATCCGCGGATTTCCATGGCATCCACACCGTGGGATCGAGACGATCACTTACGTGCTGGAAGGCACGGTTGAACATGGCGACAGTCTTGGCAATCGCGGCACGCTGGGACCCGGCTCGGTTCAGTGGATGACCGCTGGCTCTGGCATCTTGCATCAGGAAATG
The DNA here is from genome assembly GCA_963922515.1 of uncultured Rhodobacterales bacterium. GTDB lineage: Bacteria > Pseudomonadota > Alphaproteobacteria > Rhodobacterales > Rhodobacteraceae > JACOMT01. The sequence goes on from CAWUIW010000208.1 coordinate 1,329, forward strand.
CCCAGTGGAAACGCAGCGGGACAAATGCATGGCTTTCAACTCTGGGGCAACCTGCCCTCGGAGCAAAAAATGGTGGCCCCGCGGTATCAGGACGTCGATGGCACGGACATTCCAGAGGTCATCGATGATGATGGCACGCGGGTCCGTGTCATTGTTGGCGAGTTTTGGGGCAAGTCCGGCCCGGTCGACGGCATCGCCGCTGACCCGCAATACCTTGACATCTCGGTCCCGGCCGGCGTGCGCAAAACGATCAAGATCGATACCTACCGACGGGCCTTTGCCTATGTTTTCGAGGGTGCCGCGGCCTTTGCAGATGCCAGCCAACCGAGCGGCGTGCTTCTGGAAAAGGAAGTCGCAGGCGAAGAGGTCAACATCCGCGACATGTCGGGGGATCGGACGCTGGTGCGGTTTGGTACGGGGGATGAGATCACTGTGCAGGCTGGTCCTGAAGGCGTACGGTTTTTGTTGATTTCCGGCGCTCCGATCCAGGAACCCGTGGCATGGCATGGTCCAATCGTGATGAACACGCAAGAAGAGCTGATGCAAGCCATGCGAGACCTGCGCAATGGCAGGTTCATCAAGCCGGCGCACTGACCCCGTCGCGCCCGACAAGCTTGTGCACCATCTGCCAATACAAATCGGCGACTTCGGCCCCGCTCAGTCGCCCATCCGGGCGGTACCAAGTGTTAACACCAGTCAACATCGCAATGACTGCCATGGATGCAATCCGCGGGTCTGGCACTGCGAAAACGCCGCAAGACACGCCGGCTTTGAGGATCTGTTCCAAAACGCCTTCGTAGCGCCGCCGCAACGCTTCGATCTCGGCAAAGTTGGCCGACGATAAGTTGCGAAGTTCCATGTAGGCAATAAACACCTCGTCTGGCCGGTCCAGATGATAGCCGATATGAAATCGCGAAAAGTCTTCGAGTTGTGCAAGCGGGTCGGTATCTGCCGCCCGACCGGCCCACTGAGACAACAAATCTTCCATGTGGCGACGCATTAGGTCGAACAACAAGCTTTGTTTGTCGGGTATGTAGTTGTACAGCGCCCCGGCCTGAACCCCCACCTCGGCCGCGATCTGCCGCATCGAGACGGCGGCGAACCCATGTTGTGCGAACAACCTCAGCGCCGCATCGCGAATGCGTGGACCCGTGATATCAGAGTGCGACCCAGCTGTACGTGCCATGCGGGAATGCTATATGAACAATCGTTCAGAAAAAACCCCGCCTTGCCGCCAGCAAGCGACTGTTGCATCACTGGCGCAACGAATGGAGTCGTATGTGATCGTATCCCGGTCTGCCTTGGTCACAATTTTGCTGGTCGCAAGCCTATCTGCCTGCGTGCGGGTGCCGGAATTGGACCAAGCGACCACAGACATCCGCAACATCGACTACCCCGCCCTGCAGCCGCTGCCGCGAACCGCCAACACGCAGCCACTGCCGCAAGAGGAAGAAGACGCCGTGCAGCAAGAGGTTGCCGCCCGAGTGGCGGCGTTGAACCAGCGTGCCTCTCGATTGCGCAACAGCGCCAACAGCCAAGAACCTTGATGGCTATACGTGCGGCCTGCGTTGCACGCCGCCAAGGATCGGGCTAGACCGCAGGCAACACGAACTGAAGGACATTGCCGATGACTGAACCGCTCCGCCTTGGGATTGCCGGATTGGGGACCGTCGGAACCGGCGTTGTTCGCATTATTCGTCAGCAAAGCGCGTTGCTTGAGGCGCGCACAGGGCGCCCCATCACCATTTCTGCCGTCAGCGCACGCGATCCAAGCAAGGACCGCGGCATTCCGATCAAGGACTACGCGTGGGACACCGATCCTGTGGCGCTCGCGCGCCGTGATGATATCGACGTTTTTGTCGAATTGATCGGCGGAGATCATGGTCCGGCAAAGGACGCCGTCGAAGCGGCGTTGGAAACCGGCAAGGACGTGGTGACCGCCAACAAGGCGATGCTTGCCCTGCATGGCCAAGCGTTGGCCGAGCTGGCAGAAAGTGCGCGGCGCGTGATCCGGTACGAAGCCGCGGTCGCCGGTGGCATCCCGGTGATCAAGGCCCTGACCGAAGGTCTGGCAGGCAACGAGATCACGCGCGTGATGGGCGTTATGAACGGGACATGCAACTACATCCTGACCCGCATGGAGCACTCGGGTCTGCCTTATGAAGAGATTTTCAAGGAAGCCGATGCCTTGGGCTATCTTGAAGCGGACCCGACCTTGGACGTGGGGGGCATTGATGCCAGCCACAAACTTGCAATCCTGTCGTCGATTGCCTTTGGTACGCGCCCGGACTTTGACGGGATCGACATCGAAGGGATCGAAAAGGTTTCCATCGAAGACATTCGCGCCGCAGCCGACATGGGTTACCGCATCAAACTGCTGGGCGTGGCGCAAAAAAGCGGGCGTGGCCTTGAGCAGCGAATGCAGCCGTGCCTTGTTCCTGCGGCATCTCCCATCGGGCAACTCGAAGGGGGCACCAACATGGTTGTGATCGACGGCCATGCCGTGGACCAGATCGTGTTGCGCGGCCCCGGCGCCGGCGAAGGCCCAACCGCAAGCGCGGTGCTGGGCGATGTCTGCGATATCGCCCGCGGCATCCGTTTACCGACTTTTGGTCAACCGGCCGAAACGTTAGAGGCGGCGGTACCCGCCAGTTCGACGCTGGCCGCACCGTACTACTTGCGGATGCAGTTGGTCGACAAGCCCGGTGCACTTGCGAAAATCGCCACCGTTTTGGGTAGTTTCGGTATTTCGATCGACCGCATGCGCCAGTACGGGCATGATGACACTCTGGCGCCTGTTCTGATTGTCACTCACAAAACAACGCGACGTGCCGTGCTGGACGCCATGGCTGAAATGGCCGCAACCGACGTGTTGGTCGGGGATCCGGTGGCCTTGCGAATTGAAACCGTTTGACTCACGCTGAATTTGGACTTTTCCCGAAAAGGATCTTCCCATGAACACCAATGTCGAATTTCACGACCGCATGCTGTCTTTGGGCCTTGCCCGGGTCGCCGAACAGGCGGCCCTCGCCTCGGCCTCATTGATCGGGCGCGGCGACGAAAAAGCGGCCGACCAGGCCGCGGTGAATGCCATGCGCGAGCAGCTGAACTTGCTGGATATCGCGGGCGTCGTCGTCATCGGTGAAGGCGAACGGGATGAGGCGCCCATGCTTTACATCGGCGAAGAGGTGGGCACGGGCAACGGCCCCGGCGTGGACATTGCTCTTGATCCGCTTGAGGGCACCACACTGACAGCCAAGGACATGCCAAATGCCCTGACCGTCATCGCGATGGGGCCACGCGGATCCATGCTGCACGCACCCGATGTTTACATGGACAAGCTGGCAATCGGCCCGGGCTTTCCCGAAGGTTTGGTCACGCTCGACATGCCGCCGGCAACCCGTGTTTCGGCCCTGGCTACGGAAAAGGGCTGCCATCCATCGGACATCACGGTTTGCATTCTGGAACGCCCCCGCCACGAAGACATGATTGCCGAAGTACGGTCGACCGGGGCGTCGATCCGCTTGATCACCGATGGTGATGTCGCGGGTGTTATGCATTGCGCCGAACCGGAAAAGACCGGGATCGACATGTACATGGGGTCTGGTGGCGCGCCCGAAGGAGTTTTGGCGGCAGCGGCCCTGAAATGCATGGGCGGCCAGATCTTTGGCAAACTGTTGTTCCGTAACGACGACGAAAAAGGCCGCGCGGCCAAGGCCGGGATTACCGATCTGGACAAGATCTATGCCCGCGACGAAATGGTCACGCGCAACGTGATTTTTGCGGCCACCGGCGTGACGGGTGGCACGCTGCTGCCCGGGATCAAGCGCGAGCCGGGCTGGGTGACTACGGAAACTCTGCTGATGCGGTCGAAAACCGGGTCGGTCCGCCGCGTGCAATACCGCACGCCGGCCGATACTCTGCCGGGTCGCTAGGACCTTGCCAAGGAGCCCATGACCGCATTTCTCAACGTGGACACTTCGCTGACCGGGCGCCGATGGGTTGGTCCGGGCGCCGAGGTTGAACGGGCATCCGAAGCGATCATGCAGCGAACCGGCCTGCCGGTTCCTGTATCCAACGTGCTGGCGCGGGTTGGCGTTGCCGCGGACGAGGCAGACGCCTATCTCGCACCCAAACTGCGCGACTTGATGCCAGATCCACGCCGTTTGAAGGACATGGAACGCGCAGCCACCCGCTTCATCGATGCGGTTGCAAAGCGACAACGGATCGCCGTTTTTGCAGATTATGACGTGGATGGCGGAAGCTCGGCAGCGCTTCTGCTGTGCTGGTTGCGCGACATGGGGCAAACTGCGTCGCTCTATGTGCCGGACCGCATCGACGAAGGTTATGGACCGAACGGTCCTGCTATTTCGGCCCTTGCCGACGGACATGACCTGATCATTTGCGTCGATTGCGGAACACTGTCGCACGAGGCATTGGCCGCAGCGACTGGCAAGGCGGATGTGGTTGTTTTGGATCACCATTTGGGCGGAGAAACCTTGCCGCCGGCGCTGGCTGTGGTGAACCCCAACCGGCAAGATGAAAGCGGTGACCTGACCTATCTGTGCGCTGCCGGTGTGGTGTTCATGATGCTTGTTGAAGTCGGTCGGCAATTGAAGGCGAAGGGACAAGCCGGGCCGGACCTGATGGCTCTGCTGGACCTTGTGGCATTGGCCACCGTGGCCGATGTGGCCCCGCTGGTCGGGCTCAACAGGGCGTTGGTGCGGCAGGGCTTGACGGTGATGGCCAGGCGCGCGCGCCCTGGTCTGGTTGCATTGGCCGATATCGCGCGGCTGGATACCGCGCCCACCAGCTATCACTTGGGCTTTGTGCTTGGACCTCGGGTGAATGCAGGCGGACGCATTGGAAAGGCTGATT
>CAWUIW010000209.1:0-6199 GCA_963922515.1 uncultured Rhodobacterales bacterium
GTTTCGCAGCGTCCATGGCGGCGCCACCACCCAGCCCCACGACCGCCGCGGCCTGCATCCCGCGCGCCTGATCGGCAAATGCATCCACAAGGGTTTCCTTGGGCTCGCCGACCACTTCTGCCGCGATCCGGTTCGGAATCCCGGCAGACTTCAGATCATTTGCAACCCGGTCAGTCATACCAAGATCCGAAAGGATCGCATCCGCCACGATCAGAACCGGGCCGGTTGCGACTGTGTCAATCACGGCTGGCAGGTCCGACAAGCGACCGTTTCCAAAGTAAATCGGGGGCACCCGACCCATATCAAAGTTCTGCATCCATGCCTCGCAAACTGAACGCTCCGGGCAATGCACCGGCGCGTGGATGGCGTTTGCGGGGCGATGACATGTCGCCAGACCGAGTCTCTTGTCAAAATGCGTCAACGCATGACGGCTTTGGGTCAGATGCGCCGATCGGTCGGTCAGGCAACGCAACGTCAAGCACTGGAAATGCCCCGTCTGCAGGCAAATGCCTCGGGGTTCGGCCATTGCGCGCCATCTTCTATCCGGCGCTGCCGGGTACAAGCGGCACCCCTTCTACAGTCACGCGGTGCATCAGGCGGCGGTGGCCGTGATAGTCATTGATCGCCTTGTGCCACGTCGCCCGGTTGTCCCAGATGGTCACATCCCCGACCCGCCACTGCACGCGACACTGGAATTCTGGTTGCTGGCAATGGGCATACAGCGTGGCCAACAAAGCGTCCGACTCGGCGGCGGTCAGATCCTCGATATGCGTGGTGAATACGGGGTTGACGTACAACCCGCGGCGACCGCTGAGTGGGTGGGTAATCACCACGGGATGGCGCGCGTCCTGTGTCGCTGCCGATGCGTTTTGAAACCGTCCGGTTTGAACGGCTTCGGTGTCCTTGGTCGCGGCACCAAAGGCATGACGCGAAGAATGCACCGCAGTCAGCGTGTCCAGAAAGGCGCGCATCCTGTGTGAAAGCGCTTCATAGGCCGCCCCCATGGAAACAAACAGAGTGTCGCCCCCAAATGGCGGGACCTCTATTGCCCGCAGGATGGATCCCATGGCCGGGATCTGGTCGTAGGAATGGTCCGTGTGCCACCCTTCACCGATGGCTTGTTTCTGGTCCCTTTCCTTCAGAACCGTCGCGATTTCGGGGTGGTTGTCGACCGGTCTGAAAAATCGATTGACATTGATCGCGCCAAATCGCCGGGCAAAGGCTAGGTGGTCATCAGGGGCACAGGTCTGATTGCGCAAAACGATGACAGAATGGTCCGCAAAAGCCTGCTGTATCTGCGCAAACTGCCCTGGGTCGCGCAAATCCGCCCCGTGTATTTCTGCGCCCAAGGCGCCGGTAAGCGGGGTCACTTGCATGTGCTCACCATCCTCGAAGAAACCGTAACCCCAGCCTAGTCCATCCGATGCCCGTGACAAGGACCCCGGCGGTGCGCCACGTGCCTAAGGCGCCTTGGATTTGGATTTCTTCTTGGCAATTACATGCTCTGCCAGATCCCGCGCGATCGCAAAAGCGCCTTTGATCTTGTCTGCATCGACCTTCCAGTCCCGGCGCACGACGATCTTGTTGTCTTTTACCTTGGCCAGACCCTTTTGCGCCTCGATAAAGGCGACCAGCCCCTCGGGAGACGCAAACTTATCGTTGTGAAACTGTATAGTCGCGCCCTTTGGCCCTCCATCCAGTTTGGCAATGCCCGCGCGTTTGCACATTGCCTTGATGCGCACCACTAAAAGCAGCGTGTTTACCTCGCGCGGCAACTTGCCGAAGCGGTCGATCAACTCGGCAGCAAAGCCCTCCAGTTCGACTTTCGTCGTCAATGACGACAATCGCCGATACAGACCCAACCGTACGTCCAGATCGGGCACATACGCTTCCGGGATCAACACTGGCACCCCCAGATTGATCTGTGGGGCCCATTGATCATCTGCGTCCGACAATCCTTCCATCTCGCCTGAGCGGATCTTGGCGATCGCTTCTTCCAGCATCGACTGGTACAGTTCATAGCCCACATCGCGCATCTGACCGGACTGTTCCTCGCCCAGCAGGTTGCCGGCGCCGCGGATATCCAGATCCTGGCTGGCCAGAGTGAACCCCGCCCCTAGCGCATCCAGCGAACCCAAGACGCGCAATCGCTTCTCAGCGGTGGCCGTGAGTTTTGCGCGTGGTTTCGTTGTCAGGTACGCGTAGGCGCGCGTTTTGGACCGACCCACACGCCCCCGGATCTGGTATAGCTGGGCCAATCCGAACATGTCGGCACGGTGGACGACCATCGTGTTGGCCGACGGAATATCCAAACCGGATTCCACGATCGTGGTTGCGAGCAGGACGTCGTATTTGCTATCGTAAAACGCGTTCATCCTGTCATCGAGCGTGCCGGCGGCCATTTGGCCATGCGCCACGATGTACGTCAGCTCGGGCAATTGCTCTTTCAAAAAGGCTTCGATTTCGGGTAGGTCGCTGATCCGGGGCACGACATAAAAGCTTTGCCCCCCGCGGTAGTGTTCGCGCAACAAAGCTTCGCGGATCGTGACCCCGTCAAACTCGGACACGTATGTGCGGATGGCCAGCCGGTCGACCGGCGGCGTGCCAATGATCGACAGATCCCGCACCCCGGACAGAGAAAGCTGCAACGTGCGCGGGATCGGTGTGGCCGTCAGCGTCAGCACGTGTACATCGCTGCGCAGCTGCTTCAAACGTTCCTTGTGTGCGACGCCGAAGTGCTGCTCTTCATCGATGATCAGCAAACCCAGGTTCTGAAACCGGATACCTTTCGCAAGAAGCGCGTGTGTGCCAACCACAATGTCCACGGTGCCGCGCGCCAGACCATCGCGCGTGGCTTGCGCATCTTTCGCGGCAACGAACCGCGACAGCTGTCGCACTTCCAATGGGAAGCCACGAAACCGCTCTGCAAAGGACGCGGCGTGCTGCCGCGCCAACAACGTTGTCGGCGCCACCACTGCCACCTGCACCCCCGTCATGGCGGCGACAAACGCCGCGCGCATCGCCACCTCGGTCTTGCCGAACCCCACATCGCCGCAAATCAGGCGATCCATTGGTTGCCCGCTGGTCATATCCTCTAGAACATCGGAAATCGCCCGCAACTGATCGTCGGTTTCCTGATACGGGAACCGAGCACTGAACTCTTCCCAGGCGTGCGGCGGGGGTTCAAGGATAGGCGCCTTGCGCAAAGCGCGCTCCGCAGCAATGCGGATCAACCGATCCGCCATCTCGCGAATGCGCTCTCTTAGCTTGGCTTTCTTCGCTTGCCATGCGCCACCGCCCAACCGGTCCAACAGACCTTCTTCGTGACCGTAACGCGACAGCAATTCAATGTTCTCGACCGGCAGGTACAGCTTGGCTTCGTCGGCGTAGGCAAGGCTCAGGCATTCATGTGCCGCGCCAGCCGCCGTGATGACTTCCAGCCCAAGGTACCGCCCGATCCCGTGGTCCACGTGCACGACCAGGTCGCCCGGGCTCAGCGACTGCGTTTCGGTCAGAAAATTTTCTGCCTTGCGCCGTTTTTTGGGGGCCCGGATCAACCGATCTCCCAAGACGTCCTGTTCGGAGATTACCGAAAGATTGGGTGTGTCGAACCCGTTCTCCAGCGGCCAGACAGCCAGATGCAGCCCGCGCTTGCCGATGGATCCCGCTTGTGCGATCGAAATTGTTTCGGCAAGGCCTTCGTCCTCGATCAAACCGGCCAAACGTTCACGCGCGCCATCCGAGTAACTCGCCACAACAACAGGTCGGTCCGCAAGGCGCTCTTTAATGTGGTCTGCCAAGGCCGCGAACAGGTTCAGGTTTTCTTGCTGACGCTCGGGCGAAAAGTTCCGCCCGATCCGACCGCCCGCATCAATCACCCTCGGCCCGCTGGCCTGCGGCAAAGGATGGAACTGAAGCACACGCCGTCTATCCATCGCCGCGTCCCATGCTGCGTCATTCAAGTAAAGCGCTTCTGGCGGCGCGGGTTTATAGACCGTATCGATACGCGTCTTGGTCGCCATCGCGTGCTGGCGGGTTTCGTATTGATCGGCGATGCTGTCCCACCGTGCGACCCGGGCCGCGTCGGACTGATGATCCAGTGTCACGGTTGCATCTGGCATGTAATCAAACAGCGTTTCCAAACCGTCATGAAAAAACGGCAGCCAGTGTTCCATACCTTGATGCTTGCGCCCGGCACTCACCGCTTCATACAGCGGGTCGTCGGTGCCAGCTGCGCCGAATTCCAAACGATAGGATTGGCGAAACCGTGTGATTGCCGCCTCGTCCAGGATCACCTCTGACACCGGCGCCAATTCGACGATGTCGAGTTTTTCCGTCGTTCGCTGACTGGCAGGATCAAACCGACGCGCGCCATCCAAAACATCGCCAAACAAGTCCAGCCGCACCGGTCCGCCGTCACCGGGCGGAAAGATGTCGATGATGCCCCCTCGGACAGCGTAATCGCCCGGTTCCATCACGGTGGGGCTTTGCGCAAACCCCATGCGCACCAGAAAGGCCCGCAAGGCCGCTTCATCAATACGGCCCCCAACCTGCGCAGAAAACGCGGCCCCACGCAGCACGGCGCGCGCTGGCACCCGTTGCGTGGCCGCATTCAATGTGGTCAGCAGCACGAATTGCCCGGGCATCCCATGCACCAAAGCCGCCAAGCTGGCCATGCGCGTGGCCGATATGTTGGCGTTGGGCGAAACACGGTCGTAAGGCAGGCAATCCCATCCCGGGAAGGTTAAAACTGGCATATCCGGCCGGAAGAAGGCCAGCGACGCCTGCATCGCAGCCAACCGTTTGTCGTCGCGCGCAACATGCAAAACAGGGCGCGTGGACCTTGCCACCTCGTCAAGGACGAGACGGGCATCAAACCCCTCTGGCGCACCGCCGACGGTGATGTGATCTGGACCGGTCATGCCGCGTTACCTTGTGTCAGGTTTCGTCAGTTTCAATTGCCCAGGACGCCGATGGTCAGATTTTGGTACATGCCCCACAAGGCGGTGCAGAAAATCGACACCGTGCCAATCAATTGGGTCTGCAAGCGATGCCGCCCCAAACGATCGCGCAAGTCTTCGCCCATCACATCGTCGCGCCGGATCGCCTGTGCCTGGCGCACGCTCAACGCAGCCACCAACGTCATGGGGAAAACCAAAAGGAACACGGCCTGAGCAAACTCGACATCGTAGACAAACCCAAGCAACACCAGCGCCGTCAGCACAAAGGACACGAACCCCATCACCATCAACCCGGACACTTCGCCAATGTACAACAGTCGCGAGACATTGATACGCGCCATATCTTCCAAGTCGGACTGCGCCTGCCCGCCAACACGGCGGGCGCGCAGCACCATGTCAAAGGGAATACCTAGCACCCAGTGGCTGGCCGTTGACCATAGAACGGCCAGCACGATCCAGTACCACAAGTTCGAAAACGACCTAAGGTCGATCAGCTCGGCAATGGACTGATACCAAGTCACGGCCTGTGCCTTCTGCTCTTCACGCCAAATCTGGGTCCGTTGGGACCGGTTATTCAAATGGTTGCCCTTGTGAGCAAGACCTTTCCATGCCACCCAATAGACGAATGTGCAAGGAGCCTGCGCCATGAAACCAACGATTGCCCCCTATCCGCTCGCCCGTCCACGTCGCGCACGGCAATCTGAAGCGGTACGCGCGCTGGTTCGGGAAAACACGTTGTCGGTGGGTGACCTGATCTGGCCGGTGTTTGTCAGGGACGGCGCCGATGTCGAAGAGCCGGTGCCCAGCATGCCGGGTGTCGTGCGCCGCAGTGTCGACCGGATCGCTCTTGCGGCCAAAGACGCATCAGCACTGGGCATTCCCGCGATTTGCCTGTTCCCCTACACGGATCCGGCCCTCAAGACCGAGGATTGCGCGGAGGCGTGGAACCCGGACAATCTGTGCAACCGGGCAATCCGGGTCATCAAGGACACGGCGCCCGACATTGCCGTGATGACGGACGTGGCGCTCGACCCCTACAAGATCAACGGGCATGACGGCTTTGTCGAAGATGGCATCATCGTCAATGATCGAACGGTTTAGGCTTTGGCCAAGATGGCGCTTGCGCAGGCGGAGGCTGGCGCGGACATCATTGGACCTTCGGACATGATGGATGGGCGGATCGGCGCAATCCGAAGTGCTCTTGAGGCGGCCGGCCATCACAACGTGGCGATTTTGAG
>CAWUIW010000210.1:0-6142 GCA_963922515.1 uncultured Rhodobacterales bacterium
GCGGACGGGACGGGGGGGCATGCCTTTGCCGAAACGTTGGAGGAACACAATCGGAACGTGGCCGTCTGGCGCCAGATCGAAGCTGAACGCGCGAACAATTGACCTTGATCGTCATTAACGCTTTGTTAATAAACAGATATTTGTTGACTTTGCGTGCGGTTTGATGTAAGAGCTGAGTAAGCTAGAAGACGTGGGTTAACGGCCGCAGGATATACTGTTGGCCGTTTTTTCATGTCTCTCGTGCGGATGTCACGACGCATGAGGTCACGCACACATGACTTTGAAAACCCCGGACCAACGGGTGTCTGAAACGGCGGATTTGCTTCGCTCGCTTCAGGACTCGATCCGCAATTTGCGGACAGACATCGAAGATCTGCGCGAACAGATCCAGGCCGGGGAGGATGCGGAACTGAAACGTGCAACGAGGGACGTTGCAGCAGCCGAAGGGCTGATACGAACCTGTCAGAAAGTGGAGGCAAGCCTTGTCGAACAATGGAACCGGCAAAATGGAACCGTGCGCGGGGGAGGAGCGCTCGACATGGACACCGCTCGATTTACGATCGGGTGCCGATTGGCTCGTCTCCGAACCTGTCGAAGTGCAAGAAGCCTTTCTGAATGACCTTGGGAAGGGCGCGTTGTGCGCCCTTCCTTTTTTGTTTGAATTCTGGGCCATGCCGCACCAGCTGCCGCCCGATGGAAACTGGCGATCGTGGGTGATCCTGGGAGGGCGCGGCGCAGGAAAAACCCGCGCCGGGGCCGAATGGGTGCGGTCACAAGTTGAAGCGTCTGGGCCGCGCGACACAGGCAAAGCGCGGCGGGTCGCCTTGATCGGGGAAACCTATGACCAGGTGCGGGACGTGATGGTGTTCGGCGATAGCGGGATCCTGGAATGCGCGCCGCCCGACAGAAAACCGGAATGGAAAGCGAGCGAGCGCAAGCTGATTTGGCCAAACGGGGCAACAGCGCAGGCGTTTTCGGCCAGTGATCCCGAAGCGCTGCGCGGACCGCAGTTTGATGCAGCCTGGGTCGACGAATTGGCCAAGTGGAAAAAGGCCGACCAGACATGGGACATGTTGCAATTCGCGCTGCGTTTGGGCGATGATCCGCGCGTGTGCGTGACGACAACGCCGCGGAACAATGCGACCCTTCGGCGACTGCTAGAGTCGCCTTCGACCGTTGTGACCCATGCAAAGACCGAAGCGAATGCTGCCAACCTGGCAGCCAGTTTCCTGGCCGAGGTCCGCACGCGATATGCGGGCTCTCGACTGGCGAGGCAGGAATTGGATGGTGTGATGCTGTCGGACGTTGAAGGCGCGCTTTGGACGTCTGACCTGTTGGAAGGTTTGCGGGCCGGCGACACCCCGGATCTGGATCGGATCGTGGTGGCTGTTGACCCATCGGTCACCAATACGGCGACGTCTGATGCATGCGGGATCGTTGTGGCTGGAGCGGTCACACAGGGCCCGCCAGAGACATGGCGCGGCTTTGTTCTGGCAGATTGTTCAGTGGCGAATGAAAGTCCTTTGGGATGGGCCAAGGCGGCTGTGCGCGCGTTTCGGCAATTCGGTGCGGATCGTTTGGTCGCCGAGGTCAATCAGGGCGGTGCCTTGGTTGAGCAAGTCTTGCGGCAGGTCGACCCGCTCATTTCTTACGGGTCGCTACGGGCTGCAAGAGGCAAAGCGTTGCGCGCAGAGCCTGTCGCCGCGTTGTACGAGCAAGGCCGCATTCGGCATGTGGGCGTGTTTTCCGAATTGGAAGACGAGATGGTGCAGATGACCACGTCCGGTTATCGCGGGCAGGGATCCCCTGACCGGACCGATGCGTTGGTCTGGGCCCTGCATGAATTGCTCATTCTGCCAGCGGCCAGCTATCGCGCGCCACGGATGCGTGGCCTGTAACCTTTTTTTAACCCGGCCGTGCGCTGGCCAAGCGGGATGTCAACGCTTGGTCCTTAGAACCCTTGTCAACGCGAGGCACGCAGACACGGCGTCTGCCGCCAGAGTGACGAGGAGACAGGCGATATGGGATTGGATTTCTGGCGGCGCGACGCAGCCAAGACGGTTCCGGAACAAAAGGCCAGTGCGACGGGTCCGGTGGTGGCGTACCACAGCGCCGGTCGTGTGGCTTGGAGCCCGCGCGATGCGGTGTCACTGACCAAGACTGGATTTTCGGGCAACCCTGTCGGTTTTCGCGCGGTCAAGCTGATCGCCGAAGCGGCCGCCGCCTTGCCGTTGGTATTGCAGGACAACGATCGGCGCTATGATGTCCACCCATTGTTGTCGTTGATCCGCCAACCCAACGCCGCCCAAGGCACCGCGGAATTGATGGAGGCGCTGTACGGGCAGCTTTTGTTATCGGGCAACGCGTATGTTGAAGCTGTAACTGGCGACAGTGGGCTTCCGCTGGAACTTCATGTGCTGCGGTCCGACCGTATGTCTGTCATCCCGGGCGCCGATGGGTGGCCCATGGCATATGAGTACGCGGTGGCTGGCCGCAAGCATCGGTTCGATGCCGGATCAGCCGTTTCGCCGATCTGCCATATCAAGATGTTCCACCCGCAAGACGACCATTACGGACTTTCGCCGCTGCAGGCGGCTGCGATGGCGGTGGATGTGCACAATTCGGCCTCGCGCTGGTCAAAAGCGTTGCTTGACAACGCGGCGCGACCGTCCGGCGCCTTGGTTTATCGTGGCGCAGACGGCCAGGGCGCGATGCCCGAGGAACAGTTTCAGCGCCTGTCCTCCGAAATTGAAACGTATCATCAAGGCGCGCGCAATGCCGGGCGGCCGATGCTGCTGGAAGGCGGGCTGGATTGGAAACCCATGGGCTTTTCGCCGTCTGACATGGAGTTTCAGAAGACCAAGGAAAGCGCAGCGCGCGAGATCGCGCTGGCCTTCGGTGTGCCGCCCATGTTGCTGGGGCTCTTGGGGGATACCACGTACAACAATTACCAAGAGGCAAACCGCGCGTTTTATCGCCTGACGGTGTTGCCATTGGCAACACGCGTGGCGGCGAGCGTGTCGGCATGGCTGGCGCGGCATATGGATGAGGCTTTGGTGCTGAAGCCGGATCTCGACCAGGTGCCGGCGCTGTCGCAAGAGCGCGATGCGCAATGGTCTCGCGTGGTGCAGGCCGATTTTCTAACAGAGGCCGAAAAACGCAGCTTGTTGGGCCTGCCGCCAATTGCGGAGTCCGATGCAGATGGCTGAGAACCTTTATCCGTTCGACCGGTTCGAATGTGCCCCCGGCGTCCGCCTGAAAGCGCACGAAAAACTGGCCCAGCTGCATCAGGACATGCTGAATCGGCGGCTCGACAAGCTGGAGGTCATGATGGAACGCCTCGAGAGGCGTTTGTGGCTGACTGTTTACGGGGTGGTTGCCGTAATTCTGGCGCAGGTTTTTCAATCTTTTCTTGGAGTTACGCCCTGATGTTGAATATCGATCCAAAGGAGCCAGCTATGGGCACGCCAAGCGGTCTGGAAACCAAGTTTGCAACCTTCGGCACCGGGCTGACCGTCACCGACGAGGCAGAGATCACGGGCTATGCCAGCTTGTTCGGCGTCATGGATCAAGGCGGAGACGTTGTGCAACGCGGCGCTTACGCAGCCTCGCTGCGCCATTTGGTGGCAGCTGGGCGCCGGGTCAAAATGCTGTGGCAACACGACCCGACGCGCCCGATCGGTGTATGGGACGAGGTGCGCGAAGATGACCGTGGCCTGTTCGTCAAGGGGCGGCTTCTGGACGCAACCCAAACCGGGCGTGAGGCGGCGGCTCTGGTCACGGCAGGCGCCATTGACGGGCTGTCCATAGGATACCGCACGCAGCGCGCCGAAAAGGATGCCAAGGGCAACCGGCTACTGACGGAGCTGGATTTATGGGAGGTGTCGCTGGTCACCTTCCCGATGCTGCCGCAAGCGCGGGTTGCGGCCAAGTCTGACCTACCCGCGGTCGACAAGACACTGAAATCACTGGCTGACGTGCTGAATGGCGCGCGGCGTGACCTGGCGCGCCGCTGACGCGCCCCAAAACCTTTGCGTTCGAAAGGAGAACGGCAATGCGTGAAACCGAGAGCAGAACTCGGATCGGGGCAGATACGGCCCCAGTGGAAGAGGTGAAGCAGGCAGTGACCGGCTTCGTCAAGGATTTCAAAGGCTTCCAAGCCGAAATCGAAACGAAACTTCAACAAGCAGAAGAGCGACTGACCATGCTGGATCGTAAATCTCTCACCGCGGCTCGCCCGCAACTTGCCGCGGCGGTAGATGCCGATGCCCCGCACAAGGCCGCTTTCGGCGCATATGTGCGTTCGGGGGATGATGACGCCCTGCGCGGGTTGGAACTGGAAGGCAAGGCCCTGTCAACAGCTGTCAACAGCGATGGCGGCTACCTGGTGGATCCGCAAACATCTGAAAGCGTGCAATCGGTTCTGAACGCGACCGCATCGATCCGCGCCATCGCGACCGTCGTAAACGTCGAGGCGACCTCGTATGACGTGCTGGTGGATCACACGGATGTTGGCGCTGGTTGGGCCTCGGAAACCGGATCGGTCACCGAAACCGACACACCCCAGATCGACCGCATCTCGATTGGCTTGCACGAACTGAGCGCGTTGCCAAAAGCTTCGCAGCGGTTGCTGGATGACAGTGCGTTCGACATCGAGGCATGGTTGGCCGGTCGCATTGCCGACAAGTTTGCCCGTTCGGAAGCTGATGCGTTTATCAATGGCGACGGTTCCGACAAACCAACCGGTCTTTTGAACCACACCAAGATCGCCGATGCCTCTTGGACGTGGGGTAACCTAGGCTATGTCGCAACCGGTGTGGACGGCGCGATCGGGTCAGCCGACGCGATTGTGGATCTGGTCTATGCGTTGGGTGCACAGTATCGCGCGAACGGCACATTCGTGATGAACTCGAAAACCGCTGGGATTATACGCAAGCTCAAGGACAATGACGGTCGCTTTCTGTGGTCCGATGGTCTGGCAGCTGGCGAACCTGCGCGCCTGATGGGATACCCCGTTCTGATCGCAGAAGACATGCCGGACGTGGCAACCGATGCTTATGCCATCGCATTCGGTGATTTTGCTGCGGGTTACACGATTGCGGAACGTCCCGACCTGCGCATCCTGCGCGATCCGTTCAGCGCAAAACCGCATGTCCTGTTCTATGCCACCAAGCGCGTAGGCGGTGACGTCACCGACTTTGCGGCGATCAAAATGTTGAAATTCGCAACAGCCTAAATGGCGTGTGCGAATGCGGGGCCGGTTCGCCGGCCTCGCGTGGGCGCGGGCCCATTGAACAGGCCATGTTGTCTAGCTGCTCCCCTCCGTCCGAGCAACGTGACCCGGCGCGCGTCCGCCAAACCACGATCATGGACAGGGAGTTGAGGGGCGCAGAGCGCGGAGAAGAATGATGATTTTGACCGAATTGACCACCGTGCCTGCCGCAGCGCTGCCGCTGGAGCCCTTCAAGGCCCATCTGCGCATGGGCTCCGGGTTCGGCGAAGACACGTTGCAAGATGTCGTGCTGGAAAGCTTTCTGCGGGCAGCCATCGCGGCGGTCGAGGCGCGGACCAGCAAGATCTTGATCACGCGCAGCTTCCGGTGGGTTCTGAGCGCGTGGCGCGATCGCTGTGCCCAGCCGTTGCCAGTGGCTCCGGTTGGTGCCGTCACCTTGGTGACCCTGATAGATCGGGATGATGCTGAAACAGTCGTGGATAGCTCTGAATATCGGATCGACGCGGATGCACAGAGTCCGAAGTTGCGACCGACGGGCGCGTTGCTGCCCGACGTACCGACAGATGGTTCGGTGCAAATTCATTTTGATGCCGGTTTGGCGGCCGATTGGGGCAGTTTGCCAGCAGATCTGGCGCAGGCCGTGCTGATGCTGGCGGCGCATTACTATGAGTATCGGAACGACACGTCGCTTGGCGACGGGTGCATGCCTTTTGGCGTCACCAGTCTGTTGCAGCGATATCGGCCGATGCGCGTGGGGTTCGGGGCATGATCGCGCCAAATCTCAATCGCAAACTGGTGCTCGAGGCCAGCCAGAAAATCGCCGATGGGGCTGGCGGTTTTACCGAAACCTGGGTGTCGCTTGGCACGGTATGGGCCGATGTGGCGGCCCGCACTGGCCGCGAGCGGGCC
>CAWUIW010000211.1:0-6127 GCA_963922515.1 uncultured Rhodobacterales bacterium
TGATGGCGCCAACAGTGTTGGCGTTTGGACCTATATTGTCCTGTACTTTGCCCGCGTCAGCGCCAAGCTGAACCTGTTTCTGGGCGTGCCGAAGATCAATACCGATTTCTTGCCGCACGCGCTCTCGCATCTGCCCAGCCACTTTCGGATTGCCCCGCTCAATTGGCTGTTCCCAATATCCGTCACAGCGCTTTCCTTTGCCGTCGCCTGCTGGCTTGAGCGCTTGTATCACGCCGACACCGCGCATAGCGGGGTCGGGTTTGCCTTACTTGCGGCCATCACCACACTCGCGTTGATTGAGCATTGGTTGATGGTGCTGCCTTTGCCGGATGAACGGCTCTGGAAGTGGATGCTGCCCACGCAGGAGACGCTTCCGAAACCCAACTCAAGACCACCGACCAGACACGAGGACGCCGCCCATGGACTTTGACGCCCTTTTCCAGTCGCAACTGGACAGCCTGAAAGATGAAGGCAATTACCGGATCTTTGCCGAATTAGAACGCAAAGCCGGGCATTTTCCGAAAGCAAAATGTCATGATGACGACGCGCCGGATGATGTAACTGTCTGGTGTTCAAATGATTACCTCGGCATGGGTCAGCATCCGATGGTCACGCGGGCCATGAAAGATGCCATCGATGCCTGTGGGGCCGGGGCTGGCGGCACGCGCAACATCAGTGGCACCAACCACGCGCACAAGCGACTGGAAGCCGAATTGGCGGACCTGCATGGCAAGGAAAGCGCGCTGCTTTTCACGTCTGGCTACGTGTCGAACTGGGCCGCACTGGCCACCTTGGGCAGCCGCCTTCCTGATTGCGTAATTTTGTCTGACGCATTGAACCATGCCTCGATGATCGAGGGTATTCGACATTCGCGCGCGCACAAGGTGATCTGGAAGCACAATGATCCCGAAGACTTAGATCGCAAACTGGCCCGATTGCCCGCGAATGCGCCTAAAATCGTGGCTTTCGAGTCCGTTTACTCGATGGATGGTGACATTTGCCCTATGCAGGAGATTGTCGAGGTTGCCGAAAAGCACGGCGCGATGACCTATCTGGATGAAGTGCACGCCGTCGGCCTCTATGGCCCGCGTGGCGGCGGCATCAGCGAGCAAGAAGGTCTGTCTGACCGGATCACGTTGATCGAAGGCACGTTGGGCAAAGCCTATGGTGTGGTCGGCGGTTATATCACAGGATCCGATGCCTTGTGTGACTTTGTCCGGTCTTTCGCGTCTGGGTTTATCTTTACCACAGCTCTTCCGCCGGCGGTGGCCGCTGCTGCCCAAACGAGTATTGCGTATCTCAAGCAATCCGACAATGAACGCAAATTGCAGCGCCAACGTGTCGATTACCTGCGCAAAAGACTGGATCAGGAAGGCATTCCGCACCTCGAAAATCCAAGCCACATCATTCCAGTCATGATCAAGGACCCGGTGAAGTGCCGGATGCTGGCCGACATCCTGATGCAGGACTATGGAATATATGTGCAGCCCATCAACTACCCGACGGTCCCGAAAGGGACAGAACGGTTGCGCTTCACGCCATCGCCGTTGCACAGCCTCGATGATATCGAGCACTTGGTTTACGCGCTGAAAACCTTGTGGCGGCAATGCGCGATTGCGCATCAGGTGGCTTGAGGCACCATTGCTTCGTCTGACGCGCCAGCAGCGCGCGTCAGAAATGCCTCGATACATGCTGCGACCAGAGCCGGCCGTTCTTCGTGAACCAGATGTCCGCCATCGTCGATATGATGCACCACGGCGTTTGGTAATCGGGCGGCCGCGCGGTCCGACGTGGCGGGCGGAACGGCCTTGTCCCGGCTTCCGGTGAGCAACAGAACGGGCACGTCGATATCATCCAGACTTGCCAGCAGCGCATCAAGGTTCCATTGCGCCATCATCAGCAATGCGCCGTCCACGTGGTCCGGATCAGCTATTAGCCGCCGGTAAAGCTCGATTTCTGGTGCGCTCAGGTATGAACCTGTGCCCTCGATCAATGCCCTGACCCGGGCCTGCGTGCCCGTGCCGCGGGAAAACATGACCGATGTGAAGGGTGTCATGGCCAGCATTTTGGCCATGACCGGGAACAGCACGCCGGCCATACCTTTGAAATTCCCCAGAGCGGCGTTTATGCCGACAACGGCGGGGCGGGTCGGCATTTGTCGCGCCAGCTGCAAGGCGATGGCAGCTCCAGCCGAATGACCGACGATCGCGGATGGTTGCCAATTCTGGGCACGACACAGCGACGCCAGATCATCGACAGTCTGGCGCAACCCGGATCGATGCCGTGCGCCCAGTTGGGTCATGCCCTGACCCGGCAGGTCGACTGCGATCACGTCATGTTTTTCGGCAAGACGCGGCATCAAGTCGCGAAAAGAGTGTGTGCTGCCCCCGGTTCCGTGCAGCAAGAGCACGCTTGAGCCTTGGCCCATCCGTTGAACATGCCAGCGATGCGGACGACACAGCACTTGTTCCGAGTGGCTGGCGTGGGGCCAGTCCGAACTTGGAGGCCAACGCATGTGTCAGGCCGTTTCCAAAGCGGCGTCGACAGCTTTGCTCATCTGGTGTGCGTCCGCGTGTGGCAGTGGCAGGTACGGCGCATCCAAGGTCGCAGCCAGTGCTTGCAAAGCCGGTTGCGGCCGCTTGGACATGTCGATCATGATGCCGGGTACTCCGGCGGCGCGCAGGGTTCGGGCCATCGTTTCGCTGTCATCTGCGGCTTGAGCGCGATTGGCGCTGCCATCCAACGCCACATTGGCGCGCCCATCGGTTAAAAGGACAAGCGTGGGTGTCATGCCGCGCCCTCGGCTTTGCCGGGCCAGTTGTTCGGCCTGTTGCAGCCCAGCTGCCATGGGCGTTCCACCGCCGCCGGGCAGCGCGGCCAGCCGTTTCTTGGTTTGCAGCAAGGATCGGGTCGGGGGAAGAAGCAAGTCGGCCGTCGACCCCCTAAAGGATATCAGAGCAACATGATCGCGCCGGGCATAAGCCTGCGCCAGCATGATTTCAACCGCGCCCTTGGCCTCGTTCAAGCGGCTGACGGCGGCAGAGCCCGATGCGTCGACCGTAAAAATCAACAACCGGTCAGAGCAATCCTCGTACCGGCGCACGCGCAAGTCAGATGCCCGGATGATCAAGCCCGGTGCCGAGGGGCGCGTCGCCCTGCGCATGGCTTGCCAGGGAACCGCAGCCTTCAGCGTGGCGAACAGATCGATCCGGTTACGTCCATCCAATTGGCCGGGCCGTGGGGGCAGGGGCCGGCCGCGGCGATTGCTCTTTTGTCGAATACCAGCGCCGGAACCGTGGGATTGCTGCTTTACGCCCGGTTTGTCGCCCAGACGGGCCAGCACATCTGCCGGCAACAATGCTTTCACAGCCTCGACCGTGACGTCGGACATAGAACTGTCGGGCCCTTGGCTCTCTGTATCTGGTTGCATTTCGGGTTGGGCTTGAGCGTCCGCGGGCGCGTCGACGCTGTCTTGCGGCTCAGGGATCCGTGTCGCGCGATGCGGAAAGACTAGCGCAGCGGCTGTGACAACATCTATCTGCGTAGGCTTGGGGCGGCCATGACACCGCGCATGGGCCCGCGCGCAGCGATGCGCAAACAACGATGCCCGCGCGCCGTTGATCCCGAACTGTTCAGCCAGTTGCACGGTCAGGGTCGGGTTGTCGTCCGGCGTGTCTTCGGTCGCATGAGGTGCCGTTGGTTGTGCCGAACCGAGATCGGTCACAGCGACTTCAGTCAAATCCGCGTAAAAGGCCACACGCTCTGTCAGAACCGCCGGCGTCATTTCGTCGGCATCGGCACCTTCGTCGAGCAAGATCAGGCAGCCCCCGTCGCCACGATCCAAGTATTGCCCGAGCCGCGCGGCAAGTTGCGATGGGCAGCGTTCTGACATGCTGAGCACGAAAGCCGCAGGTTTTGACAAAAGACCGGCTGTTCGGACAACCCGCCCGCTTTCAAGGGTCGTTGCGATATCGACCCCTCCAAACAACTGATCGTCCGCAATAGACGGATGAATGCGGCGCACGGGCAAGGAAAAATGGGTAAGCGTCGCGATGCAGGCATCGCGCACGGGACCACTGCGTGCTCGGATCACGATCCCGCCCAAACCCTTTGGATCTTGCGCCAGGCATTGCAGGGCCAACTGGGCATGATGCCAAGCCTGCGCGCCCGGTGTCATGCAAGCACCGTCGTCACAACGCGCGCCACACGTATGGAAGATCCGGCTTCGTCCAACGGATCGCGGCGCAGCCGGTGTGACAAGGCCGAAGGCGCAATCTTGCGCAAGTGATCCCGGGTCACGGCCTTGTCGCCCTGATACGCGGCAAGGGTGCGGGCCGCGCGTAGCAGCGTAAGTTCACCGCGCAACCCGTCTGACCCCAAGGCAAGACAAAGCTCGGCGCAATCGCGCAGAATATCGTCCGGCGTTTCGATCTGGTTCAGTTTCTTTCTTGCGGACAGGATACGCTTGCGGATCTTGCCATCGGCCCCGGACCATTTTGACAGAAACGCGGTCCGGTCACAGTCATATGCATCGCGTCTACGTACGACCTCGACCCGTTGATCAATTGTATTCGGCGAAAGAACTTCGACCGACAAACCAAAACGATCCAGCAGTTGCGGGCGTAACTCGCCTTCTTCGGGGTTGCCCGAACCAACAAGAACAAAGCGTGCCGGATGGCGGATGGACAAGCCTTCGCGCTCGACCACATTTTCCCCCGACTGAGCGACGTCCAGCAAAAGGTCGACAATGTGGTCTTCGAGCAGGTTGACCTCGTCGATGTACAGGTATCCACGGTTTGCCCGGGCCAGCAGACCGGGTTCAAATGCCTTTTCACCGCGGGTCAGCGCGCGTTCGATATCCAGTGCACCAACCACACGATCCTCTGTCACACCCAGAGGAAGGTCGATCACAGGCGTTGGCACTTCAACGGTTTCCTGTGCAATCACATCAGCCCAGTCCGGGATCTCGGCCTTGGTGGCGGAGTTCACGGGGCATCCCTTGATCTGCTTGATTGGCGGCAACAAGGCTGCGAGCGCACGAACTGCCGTGGATTTACCTGTTCCGCGGTCGCCAAAGACGAGGACACCACCAATGCCGGGGTCGATCGCCGTTAGGACCATGGCCTGTTTCATTTCGTCTTGTCCGACGATTGCAGAAAACGGGAATGCAGCTGTCATGCTGGGCCCTCCTTTGTGTCCAGTGGGCGTTTGCCCTCCCAGGTTCCAGTATCGCCAAGCACGGCAAAGCGGGCGTAAAGCTCTTCTCGAAACCATTTGCCGTCTCTAACGGCGCCGATTGCCTTGGCATGCGGGCCGTTCGGATCGCGCGCGAATGCACTCATGGTTCGAACATCCGGCCAGATGGAAAATGTCACTTGGTGCAGCAACGGCACTTCGCCGATGCCAATTTTGAACAGAACATTCGGATCGGCGCCGATGACCGCGGATATGTCGGGCACGCGCTTCCAAAACTGAGCGGCGATAGACGGCTTGACAGTCGCGCGCGTTAGCGCAGCAATGGGCCCGGTTTCCACCTTGTCCTGTACTGCAAAGGGTTCCGTTCCGGCCCAAGCGCCGCGCGCAGATGTGGCCGACAGGAACACGGTCCAGTTTTCAGAGGCGTGTTTCTGGTAGCGTTGAAACACAGGATGCGCGCTGGTGCGTGCTTCGGCTGTGGCACGGTCGGGCCATGTCGCAAGGATTGCGTACACGGCAGTGTTAGGAATAGGCGTGAACCCTTCGCCTGTGCCGGATCCGCACAGTTTCCAAAATCCGATGTCGGGGATTCGCGGCAAAAGCATGCGGGCGCCACCCATCATGGTGAATGCCCACGCACGCGCGGCGACCGATCGAAACCGGAAAAAGCTTAAGGTTACAACTTGCATTGGCTTGCTGGCTACAAGAACAACGGATTCCTATGTGTAAATGAAATTTGACACATTAAGCCTTGCGAGGGAAGGTAAATCTGCGCCATTGTAAATCTGAATTGACATATTGGGCTGCTTCCAATGACTCGTCATGACAATATTCGCCCGGCGTCCTACGCGCCGAACCAGACAGCTGCCCAAGGGAGATCCCGAGCGCGGGCTGTCGTGGTGGGCGCGGGCATCGGCGGGCTCGCCGCGGC
>CAWUIW010000212.1:0-6125 GCA_963922515.1 uncultured Rhodobacterales bacterium
CGGGGTTGTTCTTCCAAAGCTGGTAGTCGGTGATGACCGGAACGCCGATGCCTTTGAACACCGCCTGCTGGTTCCATGGCTCGCCCACGCAATAGCCATATATGGTGCCCGCTTCCAAGGTTGCTGGCATTTGTGGCGGTGGGGTTACCGACAAGAAAACGTCCGCACCAATCTGGCCTGATACGTTTTCAGGCGAGTAGTAACCGGGCTCCAAACCACCGGCAGCGAGCCAGTAACGCAGTTCGTAGTTATGGGTCGAAACCGGGAAAACCATGCCCATGTTGAACGGCTTGCCTTCGTCCTTGAACTGTTCGACCACCGGCTTCAGGGCCGATGCGCTGATCGGGTGCTGGGGACGACCATCATCCATCGACGGGATATGCGGGCGCATCAGGTCCCACACTTCGTTGGATACTGTGATACCGTTGCCGTTGAGATCCATCGAGAACGGTGTGATGATGTGGGCTTCGGTGCCGAAGCCGATCGTGGCCGCCAGCGGCTGACCTGCCAACATATGTGCACCGTCCAGCTGCCCGTCGATGACGCCGTCCAGCAAGACTTTCCAGTTCGCTTGCGCTTCCAATGTGACAAACAAGCCCTCGTCTTCGAAGTAACCGTTCTCATAGGCGACTGCCAAAGGAGCCATGTCGGTCAGCTTGATGAAGCCAAACTTCAGTTCGTCTTTTTCGACATCCAGAAACTCGGCAAACGCCGGCACTGCCAAAACCGTGCTCGCCAAAAGGGTGGCTAGGGTTTTTTTCATTTCATTTCCTTTAGATACGCCCGATCAATCGGGACAATACACAACAAAAAAAGCTGCCCGAGCCGGCTAACGTGGGGAGGACACGTAACGCCGGATCGAGCAGCTTCGCTCAGAGACCCACAACAACGAGGGACAGGTAAGGTTGGAACGTCATTGTTCCGGTATTGATCCGAAACTGGTCCGCAGAACGCCTCGGATCAACGTCAAATGTTGTACAGCGCATATTGGTCGTCACAGAAAGTTCAAAAATTTCTGCGGCTGCACAATTAATGATCACTCATTTGCATCAAGATCGAAAACACGGGCATCAAAAAACTGATCGGGTGCCAGAATCAGCGTTCCAGACGCGGACGCAACTTCGGTCGGAGCGAGTATCGCACCTTCGACTTTCTCGGATGCGCCCGGCAAATCGACATGCAGCCGGGACAGGGCTTGGCGATAAATGTCTGTTCGAAACACCTGTGCTCCTGCCGCTTTTGCGGCAGATCGGTCGAGACCGGTGCGCTCGGCCAATCTGTGGGCGATCCATGCGGCCTGACTGCGCCATGGAAAGCCCGCAGCACCTCGGAAAAACTCCACGAAGCCTTCGCAAGATCTCAGGTCACCTTGGGGCGATATGGAAAACTGCCCGCTCAAAGACCGATCGAGTATTTCCGAGGAAACATTCAGATACCCATGGGCCGACAAGATTTCGGCCGCGATCGCGCGATTTCCGGCATGGGACAACCATCGCCCGGCACGCCAAACGGCACGGACAAGCCGGTGGGCGATCTCTGGCTGTTCGTCCACCCACGTTTCGCGCACGGCCAAGACTTTCTCTGGTGCGCTGGCCCAGATTGCTCGACCGGGCAAAACCAGGTCGCCGACCCCGTTTTCCACGGAAATCGACCCCCAAGGCTCACCCACGCAAAACGCATCGATTTCACCTGCCGCCATGGCATCTGCCATTAGCGGTGGCGGCACCGTTCGAACATCTAGCCCCTGTGGCGTTTGCAACCCAAGTGAACCAAGCCAATAAAACAACAGCTCTGCATGCATCGAAAACGGAAATGGCACACCAATCCGCAATCGTCCTTCGGTGGCATTCATCAAAGCGCGCCCGGCGGCGTCTGCATCCGCAAAGTCAAACGCAAATCCATGCGCTCGCATGCGTGCAGACAGATCTCGGCTGACGCCGATGACATTCCCGTTCACCGACAGCACGTTCAGCGCATTCAGCCGGACAGCGACGCCGCCCAGTCCCAAGGCGGTGGCCACCGGAACAGGCGACAGCATATGGGCAGCATCGATCTGTTCCATCGCGACCCAATCGCGCAAGGTGGACCAACTGGGCGCCCTTTTGAGATCGAGCGACAGCCCTTCTTCTTCCGCAAACGCGATTTCATGCGCCACAATCAGCGGTGCTGCGTCGACGAGCGGAACAAACCCAATCTTCAGAGTCTTGGAATTCATAGCAACAGACCAGCCGTCGTCACGATTGCTTCGGCCACGTCGGCCACCTTGCGCCCCTGGCTCATGGCGGCCTTGCGCATCAGCGCATAGGCCGCTTCTTCGTCCAAGCCGCGCGCTTTCATCAGCATGCCCTTGGCGCGATCGATCACTTTGCGTTCTTCCAAGGCGCGCTTGGTTGTTTCCAGCTCGGCGCGCATTTGCTGAAACATATGAAATCTGGTGATTGCAGCATCAATGATCGGTTTGATGCGATCCGGACGCAGCCCGTCGACAACATAGGCAGACACACCTGCCTCGATTGCGGCTTTGGTCATCCCGTCGTCGCTTTGATCGACGAACATCGCCACGGGGCGCTCTAACGGGCTTGATGCCACGGTCAGTTCTTCAAGCATGTCACGGGATGGGCTGGTGATATCCACCAACACGATGTCCGGATCCCGCTCTTTTATACGGCGGGCCAAGCCGGTTTGCTCGCTGATCACATGGATGTCGTGGGCACCCGATGCTTGCAGACTGTCGATGATCAGAAGCGCACGATCGCGATCTTTTTCGACAACAACAATGGAAAGCGGGGTTTGCATGCGAGGTCAGTGTCAGGCCATCTTGTAGCCTGTGTCATGCAAACCATAAGCCCGGATGACCAGCGTGAACGCGAGCGACCGAAGCCTCGACCAAGCCGATTTGCCTAAAAAATCGGCAAAACCCGACAACTCGCCACTCTGATTTGCAGAGTGCGGCTTGTGTGCCAATCCTAGGGCAGCTTTCCAGTGCAGTACAACCGCACCTTCAAACCGCCATGTGGCACCGGCGCGCCGGTATCGCAAAACTTCAATCCTGTCGCATGGGCCAATTGCGGTTCGCTGGTCACGATCGCCACGCGCCAGCCAGAAAACCTGTCTTTCAGTGTCTTGCCCAACGCGCCATAAACCGCAAACAGCAGTTTCTTGTTCCCTATGCGGGCTCCATACGGCGGATTCGTGATCACCAGACCGGCCGGGCCAGCCGGGCGCTGCAAATCGCTGACGGCGAGGTGGGAAAAACACGTCCGGTCAGACACACCAGCGGTTTTGGCGTTTTTTTTGGCCGCCTCGACCGCACCGACGTCGCGGTCACTGCCAAGGAAAAGCGGGGGCTCATCCGCATCAACCGTCCGTTTCAGGCTGTGAAACAGCTCAGCATCAAAATTGGCAAACTGCTCAAACGCAAAACTGCGCGACCGACCAGGCTGCAAGCGTCGGGCGATTTCCGCAGCTTCGATCACAAAGGTTCCGGAGCCACACATCGGATCAACAACCGGTTCGGTGCCCTGATACCCCGCACCCGCGAGGAAAGCCGCTGCCATGCTTTCGCGCAACGGCGCTTTGCCAACAACCAGCTTGTGGCCGCGCTTGTAAAGCGGGGGCCCGCTTGTATCGACGCTGATGGTGCACAGGTCATCTTCAATCCGCACCTTGATCACTTGCGCAGCGTCCGCCGAAACCGGTATGCCCGCAGCTTCTCGCAACGCGGTTTCCACACGCTGCTTGGCTGCGCCCGCATGATAGATACGAGATTTTCGGCACGACGCGTCCACGCGCACAGCCGTGCTTGGATCCAAGATGTCGCGCCACGGCACCTTGCGAGCCCGTTTGTCCAACTGTGCCAGATGCATCACCCGAAATGACGAAATGCGTGCCAAAACCCGCACAGCGCACCGCAATTCAAGATTGGCCCGCCAGACATCTGGCCAATTCCCGTCAAAGGACACACCACCGCTGACCATCTTGGCATCCCGGTAGCCCAAAAGATTCAGCTCGTTCAGAAGCGCGGTTTCCAATCCGGGTGGCGCAATGGCGAATACTTCGAAAGGCGTGGTCTGGGACATTCGCGTGGCATAACGCGATCCATCCGGCACTGCGATGTCTTTTTCAAACCGCCGCGTAGTGGCTTACATCGCAAAGGATACACTCGTGATCAGACAAGGCGGTCCCGTCAGGGTCCAGCGACGGCAAAACGGGGCGCGGTGCCCCTGTCATACCGCGAGAGCAAAACCAATCCAACTTCATGCGGCGCGTCTGATGCGGTGTGATCAAACTGGCGCGTGTTGTATGCCCTTCTGCCGTCAGATCAAAACTGTATCCGCGTTCCCTTGCGAGGTCGAAAAGGGTTTCTTGCCGCCAATCGAAATCAGGTGGCACATGGTTGCCCGTGTTCAGATCACCGCCAACAAGAACCGGCAGACCGGGCGCAAATGCATCGATTTCGTCAAGAAGTCGCATGAACTCTTGCGCGCGGTTCTGCACCCCGGAATTGCTTTCCAAATGCGTGGCTGCGACGCAAACTGGGCCGGTCTCACCCGGCAGGATGGCGGCCACCGCCATGCGCCCGCCGATACGCGGTTGATTTGGATCCGTGGGCACCGCGCCACTCGCCGCGAACCAGCGCCCGTCGACATCCAAGCGGAACAGGGCAAGGGCTTCGAATGGAACAGAAGACAGGATCGCATTGCCGTGCCAACCTTTGAAATTCACATCATGCGTGCAGTATTTCCGTTCCGTTTCCCCGCCCAGATCAAGCTCGAAAAACTCGACTCCAAACACGTGATGCATCCTCAACGATTGCGCCATGACTGCCGTCGTGTCGCGTTGTGCAGTGCGCGCCATACCGTCATCCATCTCGCTCAAAAGGATGACGTCTGGTGAGTGTTCAGCGACATGCGCTGCAGATTTCTCGGGAAACAAGCATCGCTCGACATTCCATGCCGCCGCACGAAAAGACGCAGGCAGGCGCTGTTTGGTCCCCTGCCCGCCTGCTTGAAGCCCGGTCATTGCGGGGATCGATGCCATCAGTTGTGCATGCGCGTGCGACGTGCGCGCCGATGCAAGAATGGCGGCGCGTTCCTCGTCCGTCACCGGCGGTAACGATGTGTAAACCTGTGTCACAGCCGAATGCCGGTATCGGGGGCAAAGAAATGGACAGCCCCCGGTTTGATCGCAATGGGTACAGGTCCGATGCTGGTCATGTCATCTTTACTAATGCTCACAGAAAACGCCTGCCCGGCCAATTCGCCGTGCAACAGGCGATGGGCCCCCAATTCTTCAACGATGCGCACATCCAAGTTCAGATCGCCCTGGCCACCAACAACCACGTCTTCTGGGCGGATCCCAACCAAAACCTCACCATTCGCCGTGCTCGGCATAGTGGCAGGGATTGACACGTTGCCGTCAAGAACGGCGGCTATGCCATTGGTGCGCCCTTTCATCAGGTTCATGGGAGGGGCGCCCATGAAACCGGCCACAAAAGTCGATGCCGGTTGATTGTAGATTTCATGAGGTGTCCCAATCTGCTCGATACGGCCGGCGTTCAGCACGATGATGCGATCCGCCATGGTCATGGCTTCGACCTGATCATGCGTCACGTACATGGCCGTCACGCCCAACCGGCGTTGCAGGGCGCGGATTTCAATACGCATTTGGTTGCGCAGCTTCGCATCAAGGTTTGACAATGGCTCATCAAACAAGAACAGCTCCGGCGACCGAACAATCGCGCGTCCCATCGCAACACGTTGCCGTTGTCCGCCTGACAATTGACTGGGCCGGCGGCCCAGATATTCGCTGAGATTGAGCATGTCCGCGGCATCGCGGACTTTCTGGGCAATCTCTTCTTTAGGAAGGCCTCGGTTCTTCAGACCATAGCCCATGTTCTTTTCGACCGTCATATGCGGATAAAGCGCGTAGTTCTGAAACACCATGGCGATGTTGCGGTCGGCGGGATCAACGTCGTTGACCACCCGATCGCCAATGTACAGATCGCCACCGGAAATCTCTTCCAGCCCGGCGACCATACGCAACAACGTGGACTTGCCGCATCCTGAAGGGCCCACCATGACAGCCAGTTCCCCGTGGGGAACTTCGAAGCTGCATGGGTATAC
>CAWUIW010000213.1:0-6121 GCA_963922515.1 uncultured Rhodobacterales bacterium
GTCACAAGGTGTCATTCAGATGGAAGACAGCGCCATGATCTTGCGGGTGAAGTTCAAGGCGGTCCCTGGCAAGCAATTCACAATCCGCCGCGAGTTGTTGCACCGCATTCGAGCCGCTTTCGAAGAGGCGGGCATTCGGTTTGCGAACCGGGAAGTCACGGTGCGGGTGAACGAAGACGCAACGCCGGCCGAGCGCAGGGATGCCATACATGCCGCAGCGTCCGAAGCGGCCTCCGCCGAGCAAACTGCCACCTGACCGTTGGTGTTGCCTCACAGCGCTGTGCACCGCGGCAGACCCGGTGCAATGCGGACGTGCGGAGAACTGGAAAAGCGATATTCAAAACCCGTAGAGCTGCGCGGGGTTGTCGACAAGGATGCGTTTTTTTTCCGCCGGGTTACGGGCATAGGCGTCCAGCGCGTCTACCAAAACGCCGTCATCCGGCATGAAATCCTGCATCGCTGGATGCGGCCAATCGGTCCCCCAAACCATGCGCTCAGGATTTTCAGCAATCAGCGCCTTTGCAAATGGCACCACGTCCTCGAAACCCGGGCGCTGATTGGACATTCGATAATTGCCTGAAAGTTTGACCCATGTATTCCCACGCGCCACAAGGCGGCGCAGCGCGCGGAACCCCGGCTGATCGATCCCGTCCGCGGTTTGCACGTGCCCCATGTGATCAATCACGACGGGCACCGGAAGCGTCGCAAGACGCGCCTCAAGCTCTGCCAGCGCCGGTCCGTCGATCAAGAGTTGGAAATGCCATCCCAAGTCCACGATGCGAATGGCGAGAGGTTCAAGATCCTCCAGTCCGATGCCACCGGAAAAAAGCATATTGATCCGCACGCCACGGATCCCGTGCGCCTGCATGCTTTGCAAGTGATCCATTGGGACATCTGCATCGACCACTGCAATCCCGCGACAATTGGGACCATAGCCGGCAATGGCGTCCAGAGTGACGCTGTTGTCTGTTCCGTAGATAGATGGTTGGACAATTACGGCCCGGGTGATGCCCAAGCGCGCGTGCAAGGCCTTGTACTGCGCCAAGGTGGCGGGCGGCGGTGTATAAGACCGGTTCGCGACGAAGGGATGATCCGCCTCGGGCAGGATCACGTGCGAATGGCAGTCCGTGGCGCCGATGGGCAACGGCAGGCTTGGCGGCGACGGCTCTTGCAGGGGAGCGAGGCAATGCACAGTCATGGGATCAACTCCAATCCATCAATAGACTTGATTGGGCAGCCAGGTGGCCAGTTCCGGTACGGCAAGCAGAAACCCGATTAGTGCAAGCATCGCGACGAGGAATGGCAAAGCCCCATAGCTCACGTCGTTGAATTTGCCGCCACGCGTGCGGGTGCCATGAACGACATACAGGTTTAAGCCAATCGGTGGCGTGATCAGGGCGGCTTCCATCAGAACGGTGATCATGATGCCAAACCACACAGGATCAAAGCCCATATGCGCGACGATGGGAAACACCACCGGGATCGTTGTCAGCATCATGGACAGCGTTTCCATGAACATGCCCAGAAACAGGTAGAACACGATGATCACCATCATCGTTTGCATGGGGGTCCAACCCAACGCATCAATCCCGTCAATGATGGCCTGTGTGACCCCCATGAAACCAAGCACGAAGTTCAAGAACACCGCGGCAAAGATGATGATCATGACCATTGCGGTCGACCGCATGGTGCTTTCAAAAGCTTCGATCAGCATGCGGACATTGAGCGCCTTGAACCACGCCGAAATACCGATGGCACATACAACGCCGATCGACGCCGCTTCAGTCGGCGTGGCCAAGCCCGCATAGATCGAGCCAACCACCACTGTAAACAGCACCAGCGGCGGCAGTAGGTCTGGCAGGGCTTTGATCCGATCGCGCCAACTGGTTTCCACCCGTGCGCCCCCCCAATCCGGCTTGAAGAAACACGCAAAGATCACCACCAGCATGAAGAAGAGGGCCAACACAGCCCCGGGAATGACACCGGCCAGATACAGTTCTGGAACGGACGTGTCCGTCAGCAACCCATACAGGATCAATGCGATCGACGGTGGGATCAGAATGCCAAGCGTGCCCCCCGCTGCGAGCGTGCCAAGAAATAGGGGTTCGTTATACTGTCGCTTTTCGATCTCGGGATATGCGACGGTTCCAACCGTCGCGACGGTCGCCACGCTAGAGCCCGATGTCGCTGCAAACACCGCGCAAGACCCAACATTTGCGTGCATCAAGCCTCCGGGCAACCAGCTGAGCCACTTCGCAACAGCATTGTACATGCGCGTGGCGATACCGGCCCGAAGGATGATTTCCCCCAGCAGAATGAACATCGGAACCGCGACCAAGATGTACTCTACGCTTTGCTCCCAGATGAAATCGCCCATCATCAAAGCGCGCCGCCCGTTCATAAAAATCTCGTCCAGCGCCAGGCCAAGTATCCCTAGAACGGCAGCAATGGGAACGGCAGCCACAACCAATCCAAGAAGAAGGAACAGAATGACAATTTGCATGAGCTTTCTCCGCGCTGCACCCTTGTTAGACGTGGGTTTCTTCTTTGATTTCTTGATCCAGGCTCTTGACCCCCGCGACGGATCCGATCCCGCGCCAGTCGGCGTGGATCAGATGCCAAAGGCAGCGTACCGTCAGAAATGTCAGGCACAGCAGCATGAACGCGAGGCCTGCAAACCAGAAGCTTTGCGGCAGCCAAAGCGGTGTCGCGAGTGGTGTTTGGGCCGTGTAGTTGAACGTCCAGCTTTCCGCGACCACCGTCCAGGCGCTGCGCGTCAGCAAGAAAATGTATAGTGTCAAAAGTCCCAGGCCCAGAACGTCCAGAAACGCGCGGGCCCGCGGATCAAGCGCCAGATAGGCCACATCAATCCGGATGTTCGATCGTGTCAGAACGGCATAGGCATAGGCCCATGTGGTCGACGCGGCAAAAATGTAGCCGGTGATTTCGTCAGAGCCGCGCATGGTAACACCGAAGATCTTACGCGAAAGGACATCAGCGGTGACCATGAACGCCGCGGCGCACATTGCCGCCCCGCCCACGACAGCGGCGCCCCGCGCCGCGCCTTCCAATCCAATTTGAATGCGGTCAAACATGATGTTCCTCCCCCAAGGCCGGGCAAGGCTGCGGCAGACTTTCCGCCGCAGCCCGCCAGATGTTTTACGAACCTTCAGTCGGCGCCGTGATACCGATCAGATTGCCGATGGTTGCGTTCCATTCCGCGGCACAGGCGCTGCCACAACGTTCGGCCCAGCGCGGCACCACGGTTTCCGCGGCAATCTGCTTAAGAAGCGCTTGATCAGCTTCGTTCGGTTCAATGGGTGTCATGTTGCCAGGCTCGCCGCGGTCGCAAGGGCCCTGTGCGTTGCAATCCATACCAGCTTGGTCAAGCGTCTGTTCGAACTCCCAAATCTCATCTTCGAATTTTTGGGCTTCGGACAGGATCAATGCCTGTGTTTCGGTATTCATGCTTTCCCATGTATCAAGATTGATCGCGGTGAATGTGGCCGCAAACCCCAGGCGCACGCGCACATTGTGGGTCACGACTTGCCACCATTTGCCATTGTAAGCAGGCATGGTCCCGGTCACGCCACAGTCGGCAACACCCTTTTCCAGCGCGGGTACAACCTCGGCAAGAGCCAGAGTGATTGACGAGGCCCCCAAACCCTCGACAAAATCGCCCTGCGTACGCGAATAGGTACGGATTTTCTTACCTGCCAGATCAGCGAGCGAAACATCTGTGATCGAGCGGTCCCCCAGATTGCACCACAATTGCTGGGTTGGGAACGGATAGATGTTGACGATCTGGGCATTGTACTTTTCGCGCACTTCGCGCTCGATGATCGGGCGATACAAATCCACGGCCTGACGATACGTGTCCCAATCCTGAATGATACCGGACAGATCAATCCCTTCCAAAGCCGGGCTTGCCTGGCTAGAGTAGCTGGTCAACGCGTGAACCACGTCATAGGCGCCTTTACGCACGCCAGCCATCACTTCGTACCCCTTTAGGCCAAGCTCGGTGTATGGTTTGGCGTTTGCGGTGATCTTTCCCCCGGATGCCTCTGGGATCACTTCCGTCCAGAAGCGCTCTTCGAAGACCTTCCAGTTTTCAAGAAATCCCCAGGTGCCGACAACTTCGAGCTTCATCTCTTGAATTTTGCCATGGCCGTCTGCCATGGCAGCAGATCCGGTCAGGCAAGTCGCCGCACACAACGACGCGACCATGGATTTAAGGTTCATGATATCCTCCCATGAATGTGTTTCGAGTGTGGGGCAGAAACTGGCCCTTCCACGAGTGCCAGAATTGAAATCCAGAACCAGCCAGAATGATCGAGATTCACGGCTTCCAAGTTGTGCGGGTGTAAAAAGGCCGGTCCGCGAGGCCTACTAGAACCTCGGTTCCATCAAACATGTCCGCCAATTCAGGCAACGCGACACGCACCATGACATTGCTTGTTCGATCAATGTCTTTGGGCTGACTGAACACAATATCCGTCAGCTGATCGTAGCGATAGATCCGCTTTACCGACGCGTCCTTTGGCGTCGCCAACAGGCTTTCACCCGCTTTGCGACCGGGGATACCCGCGACATAGTCAAACGCGATCTGCAGCGTCCCTTCACCTTGATCCACCTGCCAAACGTGACGACCAGACAGCGGCTCGGCCCCACTGCCGCTCAGGCTCACACTATGGCTGACATCTGACCGTATCGCCGTTTTGTAGGGGCCAGCTCCCTCTCCGGGACTGTAAACGCGGGCGACAAATGTTGAACTTTCGCCACTTTCACGATCCACGCCCGGCACAATCAGCGCCATCATTCGATAAGCGCCGCCATTCTTGGGATTTCCTTCGGCATCCTGGTGCAACATGCGGTCGATAAACATCATCAAAAGGTTAGCCCCCTCGAACGCGCCACCGCCGTAAGGGGCAGACGCGTGCGTGTTTGGCAACCAGCGCGCCAATACTGCTTCGTTGACCTTGAACGCCGCCAGCGTGCGGGTGTCAGCAATGGTGCTGTCGAATGTTTCCGCTTCGACCTGCACCACCGCAATCGCCACAAGACATAGGCCAGCGGCCGTAGCGCGAGTATTTGCAAGTAGGTTCTTCATGTGTCCTCCCTTGGGCGTCGCGACAGGGGCGCCGCAATCTGCGCAAAGGACAGAATAGAATTATGGCATGGTTGCAACGGCCAGAAATACAGATAGTCTATATACCAGAATCGATTGGCGGAGTTGGCTATGGCCCGAAAAACATCCGGCGCGCTTTTACCAGGGCTTGAACTGGACCATAGATCCGAAACCCCGTTGGCCAGCCAGCTTTATGACGCGCTGCGCTTTCATATTTCGGAAGGCACACTCGCCCCCGGAGCACGCATGCCGTCGACGCGGACGCTGTCGGCCGAACTGGGGCTTTCTCGCACAACGGTCGCCTGTGCTTACGATCAACTGAAGTGCGAGGGATACCTGAACTCGGCCGAAAAATCTGGCACCTTTGTTGCGGATCTGCTGCCCGAAAAGCTGGCCTGGTCAACCCAGCTGCATTACGCCCGGCCCGAAGACGGGCGTCAACTAGAGGCCGACTTAGCAACGCGTTTCGACGAAAACCTGCCCAAGCAACGCGAACGCACAAGCCGGGCACTGCCGTTCAATCCCGGCATTCCGGCCGTGTTCGAATTTCCTTCGCAATCGTGGATCCGGATCATGCGCCCGATCCTCAGCCAATTGGCCCCCAGCGGGATCACGCGATGCCCCGCCGAAGGCGCCATAGAATTGCGAGAAGAAGTTGCCCGCTATCTGGCCAGCAACCGCGGCGTATCATGTTCGCCAGAACAGGTGCTGATCATCTCTGGAACCCGGCAGGCCTTGACACTTATCATGATGGCCCTCGCCAACCCCGGAGATACAGGTTGGCTCGAGGACCCCGGTTACCCCGGTGTTTCGCGCGTCTACGATTTGTTCCGTGTGGGGGCGACGGCTGTTCCAGTCGATAGTCAGGGCATCATCGTGAAGGACGGCGTGGCGCGGAACCCGGATGCGAAGTTTGCCTATGTCACCCCGGCCCGCCAGGCGCCACTCGGTCACACGATGTCGATCCGCCGTCGTATCGAGCTTCTGAACTGG
>CAWUIW010000214.1:0-6081 GCA_963922515.1 uncultured Rhodobacterales bacterium
AACGCTTTGTATCGGTTTCGATTTTCCCTTTGGATACCCTGCAGGATTTGCACGGGCCCTGACCGGGACGAACGATCCGCTGGCGGTCTGGCGCTGGCTGGCTGATCGCGTCACCGATACGCCAAAAGCCAATAATCGTTTTGATGTGGCGGCAGAGGTGAACCGAGCCTTGGGGTCGGGTCAGGGGCCGTTCTGGGGCAACGGGCTCAAGCGAGATATCGCGGGTTTGCCACGGCGCAAAGACGGTTATCGGAACCCCTTTCCCGATATGCGTCGCGCCGAGCGACAGGCCAAAGGCACGTTCACATGTTGGCAGTTGGCCGGTGCGGGGGCCGTTGGCAGCCAGGTTATCATGGGGCTTCCCGTTCTCGCGCGCCTTCGGCAGCGGTTTCAAAGTGCAATCGCCGTCTGGCCTTTTGAGACTTTAGATTGTCCGGTTGCGTTTGTTGAAATCTGGCCATCCCTGATGGCCAATGCCGTCCGGTCAGAATGCGCAAGGCGCCCCGACGCGATCAAGGACGCCGTACAGGTCGAGCTTGTCGCAAGGGCGCTGTCAAACTTGCCGGTTGAGGATCTGTCGAAACTCTTGGACGTGGCTGCGCCGGAAGAAGGCTGGATCCTTGGCCTCGGCCACGAACCACAGTTGTCGCTGCGGGCAAAGCCAAAATCACTGCAGCCGCCGCCGTTGCGAAATGACTGTTTTGCATTGCCGGCAGGTGTCGAATGGATTCCGGCTGCCACGGCGTTGACCCAGTTGGAACAGGGGATGTCACCTGTGACCGAGGTGGAACGGCTTCCGATCGGGCACGCGCTGAACCGTGTTCTGGCAGAAGACCTGTTGGCCAACCGATCCAATCCCCCACACCCGAACTCGGCCGTTGACGGCTATGGATTTTCCGGCGCTCTTCCGCCTGGCGATCATGTCCTGCCCCTGCATCCCGGCCGGGCAGCCGCGGGCGTGCCATACGAAGGGGCGGTGCCACCGGGGCATGCCTTGCGTATCCTGACCGGCGCGGTTCTGCCCGACGGTATTGATACAGTGGTTCTGGAGGAGGACGTATCGAAGGATGACACAAGCATCGCGCTGCGTGGTCCGGTCAAGCAGGCGGCGAACACGCGCCGCGCTGGCGAAGATGTGGTCCAGGCGGGTATGGCATTGCCCAAAGGTCGGCGAATTGGACCCGCTGATCTGGCCTTGGCTGCAGTAACTGGCGCGGTCGATGTGCTGGTGCATCGCAAGTTGACGGTTGCGGTGATGTCGACCGGGGACGAGCTGGTTGCGCCCGGCGCACCCGCGGACAGGGGGCAGATCAATGATGCCAATCGCCCGATGTTGCTGGGTCTTTTGGCGGAGATGGGGTTTGAAACAGTGGACATCGGGATCGTTCCCGACAGTCGGCCTGAACTGCAATCGGCTCTGGACCGCGCGGCAAAAGAAGCGGACGCAATCCTGACCTCGGGCGGTGCCTCGGCCGGGGAAGAAGACCATGTGTCCGCCTTGTTGAACGAAGCAGGGGCCATGCAGCAGTGGCGCATCGCTGTGAAGCCCGGTCGCCCATTGGGTCTGGGCCTGTGGAACAACGCGCCGGTATTTGGTTTGCCGGGGAACCCGGTTGCCGCATTTGTCTGCACGCTGGTCTTTGCGGCGCCCGCTTTACGGCGACTGGCCGGGCAGAGTTGGTCACTGCCGGAAGGTGTGATGGTTCCCGCGGCGTTCGAAAAGCGGAAGAAAGCCGGGCGGGGTGAATACTTGCGGGCGCGGATACGCGATGGCCGAGCCGAGGTCTTTGGATCGGAAGGTTCGGGCCGGATCAGCGGTCTGTCATGGGCCGATGGGTTGGTGGAACTGCCGGATGCGGCCGTCGAGATCAAAAAAGGTGATCTGGTGCGCTACGTTCCCTATGCATCCTTCCTGACCGGAACTTAGTCGAACGTTCCGGCAACACGGCCCAACAGCATGAAGGCGCGGGCTGTGCGCGTGTCACTGAGTGCTGAGACCTCTGCGTCCGTTGCGACCGGCTCGAACTCGGTCATCATTTGGTCAAAGCGGCGCAAGAAATGGTGCGCTGCGTCCCGGAAAATTGGATCCTGTTTCATGCGCGCTGCCGTCAGTGCCAAGGAAGATCGGTCGCGTATGCCTCCAAGGGCGGCGATTTCGCGTCCTCTTGCACCCTGCGCAAAACGTCTCCAGACATCTGGTCTGGCCATATCCGGGCGCAGATCGTCCATATAGATGCCTTCTTGGCTCAAAAGGGTCAGCACATCTTGCGCAGCTTGAACCAGTTGCGCAGATTTTCGGTCCTTCAAGGCGCGGCGCAATGCGGCGAACCCTTCTTCGTCTTCGGCGGTTTCAGGAAAATTCAGTGCACGGATAAAATCATCTGTCGCCACTGGCGGTGACAGCTCCTCGGCCGGCGTACCCAATTCCAAAAGCCCCTGATCCTCGGCTGTGGGTTCTGGCTCTTGTGCCGGTTTCAGGCGTGCCGGTTCGCTGCGTACGGTGGAAAACGTCGCCAGCGCAGTTTCCGTCTTGCGCGCTGTTTCAGCTATTTCGTCCAGTTTCTTGGCAACCGACGGTTGGCCCGGCCCTGAACCATGCTGCTGTTGTTGCATAACATAGGCTTGGCGAATGCCGTCTATGGCCAATTGCAGCCTCTGGCTTTCTTCACGCATCACTCGGCTGGATTTGGCTGCGGTTGCGGCGACCCAAATCATCGCGACGGGCATGAAAATCGCCAACAAGGTCATGATGAAACGCAGCCCGTCAAAACGGTCTTCTGCCGCAATTTCGGGCATCAGGACGAAAAACAACACCGAAGCTGCCAGCCACAAAAGGCTAAGCAGGACGGCAATGATCTCGATTGCGGTGATGCCCGGTTTCTCGGGCTTGTCATAAAGCCCCAGAGGCGTCGGGCGGGCGTGTTCCTGTTCGGCCATCGCGTGCTCCTGTCAGCTGCGCTTAGGCATAGACGATTTTCAGAACTTCGTAAGACTTTTCGCCACCGGGTGTCCGAACTTCGACGCTGTCACCCTCGTCCTTGCCGATCAAAGCGCGGGCGATCGGCGACTTTATGTTCAGCAGGCCAGCCTCGATATTCGCTTCATGCTCGCCGACGATTTTCCAGGTTTTTTCTTCGTCGGTGTCTTCATCAACCAAGGTCACGGTCGCGCCAAACTTGATCGCGCCGGACAATTTGGCCGGGTCAATTACGTCTGACAGGCTTAAAATGCCTTCAAGCTCCTTGATCCGACCTTCGATGAAAGACTGTTTCTCGCGAGCCGAGTGATACTCGGCATTCTCTGAAAGATCGCCGTGCTCTCGCGCTTCTGCAATCGCCTTGATGATTGCCGGGCGCTCTGCTGTCTTTAACTGCTTCAACTCGCTCTCAAGCGCTGCATGACCCGCGGGGGTCATTGGGATTTTGTCCATCTGGTTTTTCTTCCATGCAGTAAGGTGGCGACGTGCGCCACGTGGCAGGTCTGGCAGATACCTGACCCAAAGCCCGGTTGGATTGCAAGGGGCCACGGATTGGCTGTGTTCACCTGCGATGGCTCGGTGTGGCACTTCATGTGAAAATACTTGGGTCAAGCGGCTTAAATCACAGGCAGTTCAGGGGACTGACGTGGTGTTGTGTTTGACCTAGAAACGTTCCAAAAGGTATCAGCCACGAAACTTTATGTCGCCGCCATTAAGCGGCAGATTCTTGAAGCCAGGGAGCGCCGCACATGGCCGAAATTGAACGCGAAGCGATGGAATACGATGTGGTCATCGTCGGTGCCGGACCGGCGGGTCTGTCAGCCGCCATTCGCCTGAAGCAACTCGACGCCGAATTAAACGTCGTTGTGTTGGAAAAAGGCTCGGAAGTCGGTGCACATATTCTGTCGGGCGCGGTTCTGGACCCTTCGGGCCTTGATGCACTGATCCCTGATTGGGCCGAAAAAGGCGCGCCTTTGAATACGCCGGTTGTCGAAGACAACTTCTACATGTTGGGCGAAGCGGGCCAACTGCGTATCCCCAACTGGCCGATGCCGCCGCTGATGGACAATCATGGCAATTACATCGTGTCCATGGGAAATGTGTGCCGTTGGATGGCTGAACAAGCCGAAGAGATGGGGGTCGAGATCTTTCCCGGCATGTCCTGCTCCGAGGTTGTATACGGCGAAAACGGCGAAGTGAAAGGTGTGGTTGCAGGCGAGTTCGGCAAAAACCCGGACGGCACTCAAGGCCCCGCCTACGAGCCTGGCATGGAACTGCATGGTAAGTACGTGTTCCTCGGCGAAGGCGTCCGCGGATCGCTGTCCAAAGAAGTGATTGCCAAATATTACCTGGCAAAAGGCAAAGAGCCGCAGAAGTACGGAATTGGCATGAAAGAAATCTGGGAGATTGACCCAGAGAAACACAAAGAAGGCCGGGTGACACACACCATGGGTTGGCCACTTGGGGGCAATGCCGGCGGCGGGTCGTTTGTCTACCATCTGGAAAACAACCAAGTTTATGTCGGCTTTGTGGTTCACTTGAACTACAAGAACCCGCATCTTTTCCCTTACATGGAATTCCAGCGCTTCAAGCACCATCCAATGATGGCCGATCTGCTGAAGGGCGGCAAACGCGTAGCTTATGGCGCACGCGCCATCTCCGAGGGCGGCTACCAATCCATGCCCAAAATGGTCGCGCCGGGTGTCGCGCTGCTGGGGTGTTCAGTCGGGATGGTCAACGTGCCGCGCATCAAGGGCAACCACAACGCCATGCTGTCTGGCAAGGCGGCGGCTGAGGCCGCCTATGCTGCCATTCAGGACGGGCGTGCGGCCGATGAACTGTCAGCTTACGAAACCGAAGTGCGCGAAGGCGCCATTGGCAAGGATCTCAAAAAGGTCCGCAACGTGAAGCCGATGTGGTCCAACTACGGTCTTTTGGCGTCGCTGGTCGGCGGTGGCCTTGACATGTGGACCAATACACTGGGGTTCTCTTTGTTTGGTACCTTGGGGCACAGCAAGAACGACGCCGAAGCGACCGAGGCCGCGTCCAAGCACAAGTCGATCGATTACCCCAAACCCGATGGCACGTTGAGCTTTGATCGTCTGACCAATGTCAGCTTTTCAATGACCAATCATGAAGAAAGCCAGCCTGCGCACCTGCAACTCAAGGACCCGTCTGTCCCGATTTCGGTAAACTTGCCGACATACGCGGAGCCGGCGCAACGCTATTGCCCGGCTGGCGTCTACGAAGTGGTGAGCGAGGAAGGCAAGGATGATCGCTTTGTGATCAACTTCCAGAACTGCGTGCACTGCAAAACCTGCGATATCAAAGACCCAAGCCAAAACATCAACTGGGTCACTCCGCAGGGCGGTGATGGGCCAAATTACCCCAATATGTAATCATACGCACTTGCAATGGCGCGGCATTCACGGCTGCGCCATTGCGCGAACGCCATGTTCACCCTAGCTTTGCCTCAACAGCACAAGGCAAAGGCAGTCTCTTGAACCTTTTCTCGATTCGTCGTTTCTCCATCGTTGCGGTGGTGGCAGCGACATTCACGGCGCCGCCCGTCAGCGCAGAAAACAACGCAGGCGCCTATCTGGCGGGCCGCGTCGCCATCGCAAACAGCGATTTTTCTGCTGCGTCGCAATACTACACCCGCGCGCTTAGCCGTGACCCCGGCAATCCGGGTTTGCTAGAAAATGCAGCGCTTGCGCAGTTGGCCTTGGGGCAGCTGGATCGCGGTGTGGCGATCGCCGAAGTGATGGAGGCCAATGGCCTGCGCAGTCAGGTCGCGCACATGACGATGGTGGCACATCTGGTCAACGAGGGTGATTACGCCGCGCTACTTGCCAGAGATCCCGAGACGCAAGGGATTGGGCCCCTCGTTGACGGCTTGATTTCTGCATGGTCGCATTTCGGCGCAGGCTCGGTGCAGCAGGGGCTTGACGAGTTTGACCTTGTTGCAGAACAAAACGGCTTGCGCGGCTTTGCCCTGTTCCACAAGGCGATGGCGCTTGCCATGGTCGGGGATTTTGAAGGCGCCGAGGCGATCTATTCTGATCCGCAGGCGGGGCCGTCGATGATGACACGCCGTGGTGCGG
>CAWUIW010000215.1:0-6041 GCA_963922515.1 uncultured Rhodobacterales bacterium
GACCCAAAGTCTGGCGGTGTTGCACATGGTGCGCGTGTTTTCTCCCATCCACAAAGCCATCATCGTCCCGAGGTGTTTGACGGGATCGCTGCCATTGAAAGCGAGGCGCTTTTGAAACGCTTTTTTGCAGATCGGCGGCGGTGATTGTGCCAACTGATGTTTGCTTCCGGCAGCCGCGCTTCCATCTTGTGTTAGGTGACCAGCGAACCAATTAGGAATGGGCCATGAGCGATATCGAAACGCTACCCAAACCAAAGGCGAAAACACGCACCGAGCGCCCAAAGCTCTACAAGGTCATCCTGTTAAACGACGACTTTACGCCGCGCGATTTCGTGGTTTCGGTGCTGATGGGCGTGTTTCGGATGACCGAAGGAGAGGCTCTGTCCGTCATGCTGGCTGCGCACACCAAGGGTGCCGCGGTTGTGGCCGTTTTCACCAAGGAAGTAGCCGAGACAAAAGCCCAGCAAGGTACAGATGCCGGTGCGCGCGAAGGGTATCCGCTGACATTTACAACCGAACGCGAAGACTAACCCGAGCGCTTGGGTTGGACGAAAATCTCCCTCGGAATGCGAGCCAGCGGCACGCCGCCTTCTGCTGTTACGACGAAGCTTTCCGTAATCGCCACGCCCCAGTCCGGCGTCCACAAACCGGGCATTAGGTGAAAGGTCATGTTTTCTTTCAACGGTGTGGCATCGCCGGGGCGCAAGCTCATCGTGCGCTCGCCCCAGTCTGGGGGGTAGCTCAAACCGATCGGGTACCCCGTGCGATTGTTTTTTCGGTATCCTGCACGTGCAAAGCTGTCATAGACACAGGCCGCCACGGTTTCGCAAGCGACACCGGGCTTTGCGATGGCCAAGGCATCTTCGATGGCTTGCAAAATCGCTGTTTCCGCGCGGCGGATATCGGCAGGTGGCACGCCCAGAAAAAGGGTCCGGCTTGCAGGACAATGGTAACGGCGGTAGCAGCCCGAAATCTCGAAATAGGTGGCTTCGTCGTTGGCCAGGGCCCGGTCATTCCAGGTGATGTGGGCGGCTGACGCCTCTGCGCCCGATGGCGCGATGGGTACAATGGCCGGATAGTCCCCTGAAATGCCATCGACGCCAGCAACTCCGGCGGCTTGAACCTCGGCGACAAGATCATTTTTGGGGCGTCCTTCGTAAAACCCGTTTCTGAGCACCTCGTGCATCCGGGCCGTCAACACGCCGGCCTTTTGCATCATTTCCAACTCGGCCGGGGATTTGACCGCGCGCTGCCAGTTCACAAGACCGGTCGCATCGAGCAAGGTGTCGGCGCCCATGGCCCTTTCCAGCACCTGATGAGCCGCTGCCGAGTAATAATAATTGTCCATCTCGACCCCGATTGCCCGGGTCCAGCCCAATGCCTGCAAAAGGGCCACCAGAGCTTCAAACGGATGATGCTCGGGGTGCTGAACATGGGCTTCGGGCCAATCATGCAGCGCCGTTCTATCCAGCCATGTGGTCTGAACGGCTCCGGGCAGATCCTGCGTGCGACCCCACCAAAGTGGGGCGCCGCTAGACGGAACCACGACGGCTTGGTGCACGTAAAAACTCCAGCCATCATACCCGGTCAACCACGCCATATTGGACGGATCGGACACCACAAGCGTCTCCAGACCCGCCCTTTGCATCGCGGCCTGGGTCTTGGCTACGCGCGAAAGGTATTCATCCAAAGTGAAGTCGCTGGCGGGCATGGCATCGTCCTCAGAACACGCGGGTATCGGCACACCGCAGGCTGACAAAGGCTGCATGCAACGTCCAGCACAAACGCGTTGCAGGACCCGCTGGCACAGTTACCGCGTTTGCGCAGGCGACCGATGCCGGGCTTAAAGCTCTATCGCCTGCATCACCTCGGGTTCGATCACATCCACCCCGGGCAATCCTTCGGCCAGAACCTCGGCGGATTGTTCCAGAAGCGGGAACGTCTTGTAGTGGCAGGGAATGACGGTTTTGAAGTTGAAGAACCGTTTGGCCGCGTAGGCTGCACCAGCCATGTCCATCGTGAAATGACCACCAGCCGACAGGATGCCGACATCGGGTTTGTAGTAGTCCCCCATCCAGTCCATGTCGGCCATGATGTCCGTGTCGCCGCTGATGTAGATCGTTTTGCCTTCCGCTGTCAGCATAAATCCGACCTCGCTGCCGCTGGCGTTCAAACCATCCGGTGTCATCATGGTCGAGGAATGGGATGCAGGAACCATTGTCACTTTGATCCCGTTGAGGTTCACTGTGCCGCCCTTGTTGAACCCGACGCCTTCGATGCCTTCGGATTCGGTCCAGTAGCCAACAATGTCGTATTGACCGACAACCGGGATGCCGAGCGATTTGGCCAATGGCAGGACATCGATCACATGGTCGAAATGTGTATGCGTCAGCAGGATATGGGTGGCGCCGGCTGTGGCCGCTTCGGCCTTGTCTTCTGGCAGAACCGGGTTACCGCTGAGCCAAGGGTCAATCAAAAGGACCTGTCCTTCGGTTTCGATACGAAAACTGCCGTGGCCAAGCCATATGATTTTCATGGTATTCCTCCTAAGTTTCGTCACACCGTAGCACATGGAGTGTGACAATCGATGGACTGGACTCAACCCGTTGATGGCTATTGTGAACGCACAGGGCCGGAATACTGGTCCGAACCAATCAATGCCCTGACAAATCTGGCGTTTCTCATCGCGGCTTTCGTGATGTTTCGGCGGTTGAAGGGGGACGCTTC
The DNA here is from genome assembly GCA_963922515.1 of uncultured Rhodobacterales bacterium. Taxonomy (GTDB): domain Bacteria; phylum Pseudomonadota; class Alphaproteobacteria; order Rhodobacterales; family Rhodobacteraceae; genus JACOMT01. The sequence goes on from CAWUIW010000215.1 coordinate 2,728, forward strand.
TGGTGTATCGATGGCGTTGGTCTGGATCCTTGCGGCGATTGGTGTGGGCAGCTTCCTGTTCCACACCCACGCGCAACCTTGGGCAGGTCTCGCTGATGTGGCGCCGATCCTATTGTTCATCCTGACCTACATTTTCGCGATCAATCGCGACGTTTGGAACTTGCGTACATGGCCTGCGCTGGGCGTCACGGCACTGTTTTTTCCTTATGCCGCCTTGCTGGTGCCAGTGTTTCAGCTTGTGCCCGGAATTGGTGGTTCGGCGGGCTACGCGCCGGTTGCCCTGCTTATTCTTGTATACGCATTTCTTTTGCGCCGCCGTACGCCGGACACAGCCACCGGCTTGGCTATCGGCGGCGGGCTTTTGATTTTGTCTTTGACGTTCCGCACCATAGATGAGCCAGTATGTGGCGCGCTGCCACTGGGCACGCATTTCTTGTGGCACATACTGAACGCTATCATGTTGGGTTGGATGATCGAGGTGTATCGCCGTCACATGCAACGTCAGGGGCTGGTCGGCGGTTAACCGGACCGGCGGGATAGACATCGCCTGCCGTTTGAACGCTCAAGCCGTCTGCGGATTACGACTTGCTGTTCACCTGATGCACCTCGATCACCGTGCCATCGGGGTCATAGAAAAAAATCTGGTGCCAATCGGCGGTCGCGGTTTGACCCCAATCCGAATACGGGACGCCTTGGGCGTCCAAATGCGCTTTGAAAGCTTCGATGTCATCGGTGCGGTAGGCGATATGCCCTTGGCTGACAGGGTTCACAATTTGGCCGGTGCGAAAGCCCGCCCCGATGTCCTTTTCGGCCAGATGCATTTGAATGCTTCCATCCGTGACAAAGGCGACGTCGCCCGCGTAACCTTTGGTCTTGTCTTGCACCGGCAGTGCCGCCGGGTCATCGTCGCCCAGACCCAAAACATCGCGATAAAACCTTTCGGAACGTTTGACGTCGTCCGAAACGATGTTGATGTGATGCAACCAGACTTTCATGCCCTGCCTCCAATGCTAGTTTGCGCACCATGCCGCAGTCGGAGCGCCTGAAACAAGAGCAGAGCCGCATGGGCGGCCTTGCAGGTCAGGGCGGTGGGCGGTAAACGCGCGATGATGTAAACGAGGTTGGGTCATGTCGATTGACGAAAGCACCGCCGCGCGGGTGGCGAAACTGGCGCGGATCAAGGTCGAGGACGACGCTTTGCCGGCACTGGCGGCGGAATTTAACACCATTTTGGGCTTCATCGAACAGCTGAACGAAGTTGATGTGGACGGCGTGGATCCGATGACATCCGTGACCCCTCAACGTTTGAAGCGGCGTGCGGACGTCGTTACGGACGGTGACCAGCAGGACAAGATTCTGTCCAATGCGCCAGATGCGCGCGAAGGATTCTTTGCCGTGCCAAAGGTGGTTGAATGATGACCGAACTAAACAAGCTTGGCCTTGCAGAGGCCCGTGATGCGCTGCGCAAAGGGGATGTCTCGTCAACCGAACTGACCTCGGCATGCCTGACAGCGATCGACGGGGCGGATGTGCTGAACGCTTTTTTGCACAAAACTCCAGAGCTGGCGATGGAGCGAGCCGCGGCTGCGGATGCGCGCATTCAGGCGGGTGATGCGCCCTCGATGTGCGGTTTGCCAATTGGCATCAAGGATTTGTTTTGTACCGAAGGCGTGGCCAGCCAAGCAGGCAGTGCCATCCTTGAAGGCTTCATGCCGCAGTATGAATCGACCGTCGGTGCGCAGTTGAAAGCCGCGGGCGCTGTCATGTTGGGCAAGCTCAACATGGACGAATTTGCCATGGGCTCGTCCAACGAAACCAGCGTTTATGGCAACGCTGTCAGTCCGTGGCGGCGAGCCGGGGACACAGCCGATCTGACACCGGGTGGATCATCCGGCGGTTCGGCCACGGCGGTTTCCGCTGATCTGTGCCTCGCTGCAACGGGCACGGACACGGGCGGGTCCATTCGGCAACCTGCCGCGTTTACGGGCACAGTCGGCATCAAGCCGACTTATGGGCGTTGTTCGCGTTGGGGGATCGTGGCCTTTGCGTCCTCCTTGGATCAGGCCGGGCCAATGACCAAATCGGTCCGGGATGCCGCAATCATGCTAGAGGCGATGGCAGGGCATGATCCCAAGGACAGCACGTCCGCAGAATTGCCGGTGCCCGACTTTGAGGCCATGCTGACCGGTGATATCCGAGGCAAGAAGATTGGTATTCCCAAGGAGTACCGGATGGATGGCATGCCGGATGAGATCGAGGCGCTATGGGCCGACGGTCGCGCGATGATGCAGAACGCCGGGGCCGAGATCGTGGACATTTCGTTACCGCATACCAAGTATGCGCTTCCCGCGTACTACGTGATCGCGCCGGCAGAGGCGTCTTCTAACCTCGCACGGTATGACGGCGTGAAGTACGGGCACCGAGCGCAGTTGTCGCAGGGCGATGGCATCACGGAAATGTACGAAAAAACCCGCGCCGAAGGGTTTGGCGACGAAGTCAAGCGTCGGGTGATGATCGGAACTTACGTTCTGTCCGCTGGGTTTTACGATGCGTATTACAACCGTGCGCGCAAGGTTCGCGCCCTGATCAAGAAAGACTTTGAAGATGTCTTTGCAGAAGGTGTGGACGCGATCCTGACGCCGGCGACGCCCTCTGCAGCCTTCGGGCTTGGCGAGATGGCAGAAGCCGACCCTGTTCAAATGTACTTGAACGATGTGTTTACCGTAACCGTAAACTTGGCCGGTTTGCCAGGCATCGCGGTGCCTGCCGGGCTAGATAAACAAGGGCTTCCATTGGGTTTGCAGTTGATCGGTCGGCCTTGGGAAGAGGGGGCATTGCTGAACCTGGCGCAGGCGTTGGAAACGGCTTCGGGTTTTGTGGCCAAGCCGGAGAAATGGTGGTAAAATCGACCACCAAGAGCAGACAGACAGCAGGACAGCACACATGCGATTGATCGTGCTTACGGCATGCGCGGCAACCATGGTCGCTGCATGTTCCCCGCAGGTGCCGGACAGCGCCGCCGGCGTGGGCTTTGACAGCTCGCCCGAACAAATGCGCGCACGTGCGTTGAACGAGCCGGTGGCCGGATCGATTTTGCCAGAGCTGCCCCCGATCTCGGAAGAGCCACTCGGCCAGCCGCAAACACCGAACTCCATCGAGTTGCAGAATTCACTTCAGTCCATTTCGCCGATTCAAGGCCCGGCGCCACTCCCAGCCGCAACTGCATCGACTGCGCCGCTAGCGACAGGTGCGGCGCCGACGGCCGTTGCCGCTGACCCCAACGCGGATATCGCGGCAGAGACCATCGCGGTGCT
>CAWUIW010000216.1:0-6038 GCA_963922515.1 uncultured Rhodobacterales bacterium
CACGATGCGCCCTTTGGGTTTCATGGCACTGATCCAACGTTTGCGCGCGGCTTGCGGATCCACCTGCGCTGTGAACCATGTGGCCGCAGCGCCATCTTCCAGCTGGGTCAAAGGGTACAGGGTTGAACCTTCGGTGATGGCCATTGCACATCCGGCGGCGGTGGCCATGCGGGCGGCCATTAGCTTTGTCTTCATGCCCCCTTTGGACAGACCGGATCCAGCATCGCCAGCCATCAACTCGATTTCCGGCGTGATGGCCTCGATCACGTCGAACCGGCGTGCCGCCGGGTCCACATTCGGGTTTGCCGTGTAAAACCCGTCGACATCCGAAAGCAGAACAAGCGCATCGGCGCCGGTCGTCACCGCCACTTGCGCAGCCAGCCGGTCATTATCGCCGTACCGGATTTCATCGGTGGCGATGGTGTCATTTTCATTGACGATAGGTACGACGCCCAAGCCCAAAAGGGTTTCCAATGTGGCCCGGGCATTCAAGTACCGGCGACGATCCGCACTGTCTTCGAGTGTGACGAGAACTTGCGCGGTTGTCACGTTGTGCGGCGCGAGCGCTTCTTCATAGGCGCGGGCCAACCGTATTTGCCCGACCGCCGCCGCAGCCTGCGATTGTTCCAATTTCAGATCGCTGGTTGCAAGCCCCAAAACACCGCGGCCCAACGCGATGGACCCGGACGACACCAGCACAACATCCTGGCCACGGGCCTTGAATCGCCCGACATCCGCGGCCAGCGACCGCAACCATTCGTCCAGCAAATCACCGGTGCCGCGATCCACAAGCAAGGCGGAGCCGATCTTGACAACGATGCGCCGTGCTGACGTCAGGGCTGCCATGGTGCATCCTCGTCCCGGGGCGCGATGCGCAGTCGATCTGCATCAATCTGCTGGCGCAAGGCCCGCAACACATCGGTGACCCCGTCGCCGGATACAGACGACATCAGCAATACTGGTCCACCAGTTTCATCCGCCAGCATTTCACAGGCGAGTTCGCGGTCTTCTTCCAGCATCGCATCTGTCTTGTTCAAAACCGTCACGCGCGGCTTTTCCGCGAGGCCGCCGCCATAGGCATCGAGCTCTCCGATGATGGTGCGGTAGTTTTCGATGAAATTTGGGTCGTTGCCATCGACAATATGCAAAAGCACCGCGCAGCGCTCGACATGTCCCAGAAACAAGTCCCCCAGACCACGCCCTTCGGAAGCGCCCTTGATCAATCCGGGAATGTCCGCGATGACAAATTCGACCCCGTCCACGCCCACGACACCCAGATTAGGGTGCAGCGTGGTAAAGGGATAATCTGCAATCTTTGGGCGGGCATTGGATGTCGCTGCCAGAAAAGTAGACTTCCCGGCGTTTGGCAGACCCAGCAAGCCGACATCGGCAATCAGTTTCAGCCGCAACCACAACGTGCGTTCGACACCGGCCAGTCCCGGATTGGCCCGGCGCGGGGCTTGGTTGGTGGCGGATTTGAAATGCAGATTGCCAAAGCCGCCATTGCCGCCGCGTGCCAGTTCGATGCGCTGGCCGACCTCGGTCATGTCCGCGATCAGCGTGTCCTGATCTTCATCAAGGATTTCCGTGCCAACGGGAACCCGCAACACGATATCATCCCCGTCTTTGCCGGTGCGCTGCTGGCCGCGCCCGGGCTGGCCGTTTTTCGCGAAAAAATGCTGTTGGTATCGAAAATCGATCAACGTGTTCAGACCATCAACCGTTTCCGCCCACACCGAGCCGCCCGTGCCACCGTCGCCACCATCAGGGCCGCCATACTCGATGTACTTCTCGCGTCGGAAGCTGACACAGCCGCCGCCGCCCGCGCCTGAGCGGATGTAAACCTTTGCGAGGTCCAGAAACTTCATGTCATGTCCTCTCTCGCAAAAGCGCGGATGATGAAAGTCAAAGTTTTCGGCTGTAGGTCCACGTGGGCACAGTGGCATCACGCGCAACCGAATAACTCTCGGCATCGCCAAGATAGTCGAACCCGCAATGCGTCAGGACCCGCGCGGACGCCGGATTATCCTGAAACACCGAAGCAAAAACCGTGTTATTCTGAAGCGGATTGGCGGCAAGCAAGGCTGCGAGCGCGTCCGACGCCAAACCGGTGTTCCAAAAGATGGGGGCCACCCAGTACCCGACTTCGCACTGGTCCCGATCCAATCGTTTCAAGGATATCAGGCCCATCAATTCCGGACCCTCCGCCTTTTGCCCATCCATGGCCCAAACATCTTCGTCGCGATCCTCTGCCATGGCCCGCGCGACAAAGGCGTCTATGGCGCCCGGTGGCAGGGGGTGCGGGATAGATGTCGTCATTCGCGCCACGCGCGCGTCGCCGCCCCAATGCGAAATCATGCCGACGTCAGACCGGCGCAGCGGCCGCAAATCAAAACGCGCGTGTTCGATCACGGGCTGATTGATTATGTGATCCAGCTTCATTGGCCTGTCCCTCCTCCGAACAGAACAAACAGCACTGACGCGACCGTAAGACCGGCCAGTGCCCACATCAGATATTTTTCCGAAGGCCGTCCTGCAACCGTCGCCGCGATGCGATCGCCGGCATATGTCCAGACGGGATGCAAAATCAGTTGGCACATCAGCAAAATGGCGGCGATGGTTGCCGTTGCTTGCCATGCGGATGTGTCGGGCGAGACAAAATTGGTGAACCCGGCCACGATCATGGCCCAAGCTTTTGGGTTCAGGGGATGCACAATCAGACCGGCCCAGAAGCCGGGAGCTTTTTGCGCGCCACCCGTACCCAACCGCAAATTGGCGACCTTCCAGGCCAACCAGATGATGTAGGCCGCTGACGCCCACTTCAGTGCGACGAAAACGGCGGGGGCCTGTTCTGCCAATTGCATCAGCCCAAAGCCCACAGGCCATATGACCAGTTGTTTGCCAAGCGCCACACCCAAGACGAAGGGCAACGCGGCATAAAACCCAAAGCGTGCGCCTGTGGCCATCAAGGCCATGTTTGCCGGGCCCGGCGTGCCCACCTGGCTTGCAGCAAATATCGCAAAACTTCCAATCGCGACGGACATTCTGTGATCCTAAACGAAAAAGGGACCGGCTGGTTGCCGATCCCCTTGTTTTTCAAAACCTTTGAGGTTCGGCTTACTCTGCGGCCTCCGCCACCGGGAGGACCGAAATGAAGGTGCGGCCCTTGAGCCCCTTGTGGAACTTCACGGCGCCTTCCGCGGTTGCAAAGATTGTGTGGTCCTTGCCCATGCCCACGCCTTCGCCCGGCCAAAACTTGGTGCCGCGCTGACGCACGATGATGTTCCCCGGAATGACGGCCTGACCGCCATAGAGTTTAACGCCAAGGCGGCGGCCCGCGGAGTCGCGGCCGTTACGAGAGGAACCACCAGCTTTTTTATGTGCCATTCTTTCTCTCCTTACCCTTCAGCCAATGTCTTGGCTTGTTCGATCCAGCCTTCGCGCTCGATCCGGCCTTTGAACGACAGTTTTTCGTCGAACGCAGCTACGTCTTCGTCGGTCCACGCGGCGATCTGTGCAAACGAGCTCACACCAGCGGCGGCCAGTTTTTCGGCCAGCTTTGGTCCCACACCCGACAGTTTGGTCAGGTCGTCGCTCGCGGCATCTGCAGCAGGCGCCGCAGCCACAGAAGCCGGCGCTGCGGCGGCCGCAGGCGCAACATCAGTGACCGAGCCCGATCCAACAGCGGCTTTTACGCCGGTTTTGTCGCCGCCCGAGGCCAAAATCTCGGTGATTTTCACAAGCGTCAACTTCTGGCGGTGGCCCTTGGTCCGCTTCGAGCTGTGCTTCCGGCGCCGCTTCACAAAGTGGATCAGCTTTTCGCCTTTGATCTGGTCAATAACTTCGGCTTGAACAGCCGCGCCCGCAACCAAAGGTGCGCCAACAACAGGGGTGTCACCGCCCAGCATCAGAATATCATTGAATTGTACTGTTTCGCCGGCATCTGCAGCAAGTTTTTCAATCTTGAGCGTATCGCCAGATTGAACCTTGTATTGCTTGCCGCCGGTCTTGAGAACCGCGAACATCGCATTCTTCCTTTTTTACCGCGTCCTGTGGTCCCCGGGGTCCGGGCGTTTTTTGGCAGTTTGTGCCACCGCGAACAGCGCGCTGTTTCCAGCGTTCGTTTCAACTACAAAACCCGGCATGGACATCCAGCCGGGATGCGCGCTTATCAATCGTCTGTCGCGGCCTGTCAACCCGCTTTGTGGATCACAGATCCTGCGCCGACATTGCCTGAGCCACTGTCAAACCAAGCGCATAGGAAATGGCGCGATACATCGCGTTGAAACCATCAAACAGCGCCGCGTTCAAGGCCTGTCCATCCGCGGTTTCAGAGTATGCAATATATGCGCCTAGATCGTCGGTCGACAGCGGTTGATACGCAAGCATCAGGTAGCCAAACAGCCAGCTTTCGGTGTCAGCGCGCAGATCGCTTTCCTGCGACCAGACATCTGCCAGGATCATTTCTTCGTCCATGTCCAAGGCACCCCCAGCGGCCAGGCCCGCGTAAAACTGGTATGTCGAGCTCATGGTCCCGGCCACGTTCCGTTCCAGAAGATCGTTGACAGAAACGAACCGTTCTATGGATTTGAACTTGGCGTCATGAGCGCCGCGCTGTTCATCATACATGTCGCGCGCAGCTTGTTCGACTTCGGCATCAGCCATCGCCAGGCGCGCACTGGTTTCCAGCGAGATGATCTGGCGGCCAAGGTCCGTTTCGAAAAACGCGACAGCCGCCTCCATTTCCGAAGCGGACATAAGATCAGACAACGCGGTTTCCACGGAGTCAGACATGCGCTGGACATCATAGATTTTCCCAACCTCGCGCAGCCAACCTGTGCTTGCGCCGCCGACGATCATCTGGTCGCCCAGCACGGTCGCTTCGCTCATGCCTTCCTCGCGCATGATATCGACCAATGCGTCGATCTGAAGAACCCGGGCAAGTTCCGAAGCGGTCCCGGCGGATGCCGGTACAACCGTCGTCACAAACAAGAACACCCCGGCCAGAAACCACCGAACCATGCGCTATATATCCTCGACCGGGGTCAGATCAGCCATCCGCACGGCCAGCACCTCGAACCGGTTGGCCATGATTTCATACTGCACCGCGTTCAACAGTTGATACACCTGTTGCATCTTGGGATGCTCCAGCGCCTCGACATAGGCCAGCAGATCATCGTCGGAAAACGCGTGATAGGTTTCCGCGGCACCGGCGAGGCCATTTTGCCTGATCTGCCGGATCAAGGCGCCTTCTTGTTGCTTCAACAGGGCACGCAGTTCATCTGCGTCGAAATTCAGGTCTATGACACCTGCAGCGCTGGCGGCCATCAGGAACCGAAACTGGATTTCCTGCAGCGCCCTGGCGCCTGAGCCCGATGCATCGATCGCTTTTGTCATCCGTTGGAACAGTTCGATCCGCGGCGATCCGTTGGCCACCATGTCGGCCATGCGATCCGCGCCGCGCGCGCGCCGGGCCGTGTCGTCAGGATCCATATGCGCCGTGTTTTCAGCCTCGACCAGTCTTTGCCCAAGGTCGGATGCGTAGAAATCTGCAGCATGTGTCAACAGATCATCCTGCAAGGTTGGCTCGAGCAGTTCCAACCCCAGATCCAGCATGACGTCGGGGTCAAAAACCGCTGTGCTCATCCGTTCCCACTGTGATCCGAACAGCCCGGGGTCCACGCCCAGCATCTCTGGCGCGGAACTGGCAGCGAACTGAATGCTTTCCAAGGCCACGTCGAATCCAGTGACTTTCAAAAAGGCCTCGATCCGATCGCGGTCTGCTGCGGCTGGCGCGGCCAGAAGACAAAGCGCGATCCAGACACCGGCAAGGGCGCGCGCGAAGGGGCGGAAGCGAAGCAACAACATACCGAGCAAGGTAGATCAATTTCAGGCGTACACAACGGGTTTTGCGGTCACATCAAGCAGGGTTGAAAAAGGCCTTGCCCCTTTTTGGCTTCCCGATTAAACGGGCGCTTCAGACCCCCGCGGAGAGGTGCCGGAGTGGTCGAACGGGGCGGTCTCGAAAACCGTTGTGG
>CAWUIW010000217.1:0-6029 GCA_963922515.1 uncultured Rhodobacterales bacterium
AGTGCCTGTTCAACCCGTGCACGCGCCGCGCCGGGCATGGCCGGGCCGTCGGTGCTTTGCATCCGGCCCGTGACCCCGGCGGTCAGGAACGCGTCCCAGTTCTGGGTTGTGCCGGACCCGATCTGTGCCAATTCGAAATCCTCTCTCAGGCGTTCGCCGGCCCGCACCAGGTTGTCTGTCAGAAACGGAGCGCCGGTCTTGTCGCGCCGCCGTGCCAAGGCGATCAACGGGCTGTCGCCGGACGCAAACCGCGGCCCGCCCTTTGGTTTGTCGGACGCGCCGGCATGGGCGAAGCTGGCTTGATCATCTGCAAATCCGTTTTCGACCGACACCCGTTTCTCGTTTTCTTCCTTTGCCAGCATTTGACCCAGCGCCGCCCGGCCTGCTGCGGTGATCTGATAACGGCTGATCCGGCCGGGATTGGGGCAGCTGATCCATCCCTGCAAGGCAAGCGCTTCGGCCATGGGGCGTAAGACAATGGCCGAACGGGTTGTCCGACCTTGCGCGTCTTCACGCACCACGACAGCCTTTTCCATATCGTCGGCAACTGCAAGAACCGCACCGGTTTCGCACAAGCGCCGCAGGATGCGATGGGCATCCGGAGCATACGGGTCTGCCGCTTCGGCATCGCAAGAAACTTTCATTGGTGAAGACGTCAAAACCTGATCCTTTCCTTGATCGTCAAGCCGATGAGTTTGCAATGCCGACTGTGATTTCTTGGCCAGGCTGCTTAACGCCCGGTCGATCAAAGGGTCGTCCCGTTGGGCTTCGAGCCGTCGAATTTGACGCAACACAGTTGAGGCATGACAGCCGTCGATCCGGGCCAGATCCCGGATCGACCGGCCCTTTTCCGTATGCGCCAAGTAACGGCGGGCCGCGTCCGGCAGCCATCTTGGCCATTCTGACCGTACAGGCCCGTGGTTTTGTCCCTTGTCATAGGTCACGAAGCAATCCCCAGAAATGCACCCAGACCCCCAACTTATCCACAACCTAAGAACGAAACTGTTATCGAAGGATTAACAGAGCACCGCGGGATCATATCATTGTTTCCAAATCATAAACACTTGTGAAACCACCGAACGACGCTAACGCGCACCACGCAACACACGTCAGGGTTGTGTAATAGTCCACAGCGTTGATCCTGGAGGACCCACAACATGCAAGACATCACCACCATGGTTCAAAAGCTGCGCCGCCCCCGGTTGTTGATGCGTGCAGCGCGCATGGGCGCCGCCGATTACCGGCGCGAATTGCACCTGCCTCGACTGCTGGGATACGGGCGCCTGCCACGCACCTCAAACGCCCTGCTGCGTCTGATGGAAATGGAACGAGAGCTTGACCATCAACGCCGGGACGAGGCAGCTGCGTACAACATGAACCGCCACCTCGAAATCCTGATCGCGATGGTTGGCGAGTTCAAGATGCATCAGGCCTTGTATCCGTCAGCCTAGGCCAGCTTACATGAAAGCATCCGGCATCGACGCCTTTTTGGCCTCGACATACTCGGTCAATTGACCGGCCACCGCCGGGTCCATTTGCGGTTGCTGATACGTCGCGATCATCTGCTCGACACGCTCGGCCGCCAACGTGAACGTATCCCGGGCACCCTCTTCTTCCCATGTTTCAAAGGGTTTGTAGTCGAACACGCTAGACCGCCAAAAGGCTGATTGGAAATTGGCTTGAGTATGTGAGCATCCAAGGTAATGCCCGCCCGGCCCGACTTCGGCAATGGCATCCATCGCTTGCGCATTTTCATCTGCCGCCACGCCTTGTGCCAGTTTGTGCAAGATGCCCAGCTGATCTGCATCCATCACGAATTTCTCGAATGACGATACCAGCCCGCCTTCCAACCATCCGCAGGCGTGGAGCATGAAATTCACACCCCCCAGCAAGGCCGCGTTGTGGGTGTGTGCAGTTTCGTAAGCTGCCTGCGCATCAGGCAACTTGGACGCGCACAAACCACCGCCCGACCGGAACGGAAGGCCAAGACGGCGCGCAAGCTGTCCTGCACCGTACAGGATTTGCGATGCTTCCGGCGTTCCAAAGGTCGGTGCGCCGGAGTTCATGTCGATCGAGGTGACAAACGCGCCGAACACCACCGGTGCGCCCGGGCGCACCAACTGTGAATACCCAATGCCTGCCAAGACTTCGGCCAGAACCTGGGTCAACGTGCCGGCGACCGACACTGGCGCCATGGCACCACCCACGATGAACGGTGACACGATACACGCCTGGTTGTTTTTGGCGTACACCTCCAGAGCACCCATCATCACGTCGTCAAAGGTCAACGGCGAATTGATGTTGATGAGTGATGTCATAACCGTGTTTTCCTGTACGAACTCCCGACCGAATAGCATCTCGCACATTTCGACACTGTCCTGCGCGCGGCTGGGTTCCGTCACCGATCCCATGAAGGGTTTGTCAGTCAACGTCATATGCGCCAGCAACATGTCCAAATGGCGCTTGTTCACTGGCACATCGGTCGGTTCACAAACGGTTCCACCGGAATGATGCAACCATTTCGACATATGGCCCAGCTTAACGAATTTGCGAAAGTCCTCCATCGTGGCATAGCGGCGCCCTCCGGCTTGGTCCCGTACAAAGGGCGGACCATAGACCGGCGCGCAGACCAGCGTATTGCCGCCGATCACCACGGACCGCTCGGGATTCCGCGCGTGCTGGGTGAACGACGACGGCGCCGTGGCGCAAAGCTTGCGCGCCAGACCCCGTGGAATGCGAACCCTCTCCCCATCCACTTCGGCGCCAGCGGCGCGCCAGCGGTCAAGCGCGCCGGGGTTGTTCACGAAATTCACACCAATCTCGGCCAAGACCGTTTCGGCATTGGTTTCGATGATTTCTAGCGCCTCGGGCGTGAGCACCTCGAAGTTCGGAATGTTGCGCTCGATATACTTGGCAGTTTCGATCCGCACAGCCGTTCGTTCGGCCCGCCGCGCTGCTCCGCCGCCGCCTCTTGCCCGTCGCCGTGCGGTCGCTTCTGCCATGACTGATCCTCGGTCGTCCTGATGGGAGTGTGATCAGCTTCCTAGCCTATCGCCAACTGATCTGCGCGGCGTTAGCGAACTTCATACGGAAAAAAGCGACACGCGCCTTCAGTCCGCCACCGGAAAAGAGCGGCCCAATTGGGAAAAGCTCAAGGCAAAGGCATTGATCTCACTGTGCCGGTTGCCGTTGATCTTGCCGATCGACTTTTCCATCTGCTTGTTCAGTTTCTGGATGTTCTTGATGGATCCGTCGTTGTCGAACTTTTTCATCACGCGATCCGCATTGGCCAATTCGCGATCCAGCGGCTTGTAGTCCGGTTTGCCCTTGATCGCTTCACGTGTCTCGGCAACGGCCTGACGTTTGCAGGCCGTGGTAGTGCATTTGCCCAGTTTCTGGCTCAGATCGGCGGCCAATCGATTTGAAAGCTTCTGGTCAAAAGCAACGGCGGGGACGGCGATGGTTGTTGCGGCGACAACGGCCACAGCGAAAAAATGGGAACGCATAAAAACATCCTAAAAAATCGTAATCTGCCTGAACGAGACCAAGAATAACAAAGCGTGTCAACGTCTCCTTGCACCGGGCAACGACGCAGCCTAAGAGCAGGACATGACGCAAACCTCTCACGACCGCCTTCTCATCATCGATTTCGGCAGCCAGGTGACGCAACTGATCGCGCGGCGCCTGCGTGAACTGAACGTGTATTGCGAAATCCACCCCTACCAGAACGTCACCGAGGATTTTGTCCGGGCGATGGCACCTAAGGCCATCGTATTTTCAGGTGGGCCGGACACGGTCACACGCGACGGCAGCCCCAGGGCACCCGAAGGCATCTACCAGATGGGCCTGCCGATCCTCGGTATCTGTTATGGTCAGCAAGTGATGATGCAACAGCTCGGGGGTGAAGTACACGGCGGCAAGATATCCGGCGGCGGCGGCACGGCCGAGTTCGGGCGCGCTTTTGTCGCCCGGGCGGGTGATCTTCCGCTGCTGGACGGATGGTTTTCCGAAGGCGATGAGCAAGTCTGGATGAGCCATGGCGATCATGTCGCCAAGTTGGCGCCCGGGTTCGAAGTCTACGGGACATCGCCTAATGCCCCCTATGCGATCACCGCCGATACCAGCCGCGGGTTTTATGCGGTACAGTTCCACCCCGAAGTGCACCACACCCCGCGCGGCGCCCAGCTGTACGAGAACTTTGTGAAGCTGGCGGGCTTTGATGGTGACTGGACCATGGGAGCCTACCGCGAAGAGGCGATCCAGAAGATCCGAACGCAAGTTGGCGACAAGAAAGTGATCTGTGCCTTGTCAGGCGGCGTCGACAGCTCTGTCACGGCGGCCTTGATCCACGAAGCCGTGGGCGATCAATTGACCTGCGTGTTCGTTGATCATGGGTTGCTGCGCAAAAACGAGGCGGATGAAGTCGTTGCGATGTTCCGCGACCATATGAACTTGCAGGTCATTCACGCCGACGAAACGGAGCTGTTTCTGGGCGAGCTGGACGGCCAAAGCGACCCCGAAACCAAGCGCAAGATCATCGGGCGGCTCTTTATCGATGTCTTTCAGAAATACGCAGATCAAATCGAAGGGGCCGAGTTTCTGGCACAGGGCACCCTGTATCCGGACGTGATTGAAAGCGTGTCGTTCAGCGGCGGTCCGTCCGTCACCATCAAGTCCCACCACAACGTGGGCGGCTTGCCGGAAAAGATGGGGCTCAAGCTTGTCGAACCCTTGCGCGAGTTGTTCAAAGACGAGGTGCGCGCGCTTGGCCGCGAGCTTGGCCTGCCGGCGCATTTCATCGGGCGGCACCCGTTTCCCGGTCCTGGCCTGGCCATTCGGTGCCCCGGCGAAATCACCCGGGACAAGCTGGACATTCTTCGCGAAGCCGACGCCGTATACATCGATCAGATCCGCAAGCATGGCTTGTACGATGAAATCTGGCAGGCGTATTGCGCCATCCTGCCCGTACGGACCGTGGGCGTGATGGGGGATGGCCGAACCTATGACTATGCCTGTGCGCTGCGCGCGGTGACGTCAGTGGATGGCATGACCGCCGACTACTACCCGTTCAGCCATGAGTTTCTGGGCGAAACGGCGACGCGGATCATCAACGAAGTGCAGGGGATCAACCGCGTCACGTACGATATCACCTCGAAACCGCCCGGGACCATTGAATGGGAATGATCGCTGCATCGCCGCATCCGTCTGTTCTTGGCCCGCAGTCTTGCTCAGCACGGGCTCGCCGGGTGTTTGCCCATCTGGTTGAAGGCAGCGAGTTCGAAATACTGAACGCCTTTGACTTCGACGCGTTCAACATCAAGGTCATCACCTGCGAACACAACAATACACCCATGCGTAAGAAGATTTTTGACTTGTTCTCCCGTCATGGATACCAACGTAAGCCGGAAGAATTTTCGGCCTTTGATGATTGGTATGTCCGTCAATAGAAACAGCCGTTGAAACCACTGCATTTCAAGCACACGGCCGGTGCCGTTTTTGCAAGTCCTGCCCAGAGCGACCATGAAACCCGGTAGCATCTTTCACGCCACACTGTGGATGACCGGGGCAATTGTGTCGTTCTGCTCGATGGCCGTGGCCGGACGCGAGGTCAGCTTTGCCCTCGATACATTTGAAATCATGATGTACCGCAGCTTTGTCGGCGTCGTGATCGTTTTTGCCGGACTTTCGCTGACGCGCAGCTGGGCGCACGTCACAAAACGGTCGCTGGGATTGCATGGCGTGCGCAATGTCGCCCATTTCGTAGGGCAGAATTTGTGGTTCTACGCGGTCACGGTGATCCCCCTGGCCCAAGTCTTTGCGCTCGAGTTCACCTCGCCGCTCTGGGTTCTGGTGCTGTCACCCCTTTTGTTGGGCGAGCGCCTGACGCGTTATGGCGTGCTGGCAGCCCTTGTCGGATTTGTCGGTATCTTGATCGTGGCTCGTCCCAGCCCGGCCACGCTGAACCTGGGCCTGGTCACGGCGGCCGGCTCGGCCATCTGGTTTGCCCTCCGTAGCATGTTCCCCAACCG
>CAWUIW010000218.1:0-5997 GCA_963922515.1 uncultured Rhodobacterales bacterium
GGTTCGAGCGCCGTGGTAGCAGATGCGGCACCGAAGGCAAGCCGCCAGTCGTACCCCCCGTTTTCGACGCGACAAAACCGGGCGCAAAACACCGGCCCCTCATTGCCGCAAAATCAGAAACAATACCCGAGTTTGCCCCGAATTCGGCCACAATTGTCGTGTTTTTTGACGCCAATGAGCACGCCTAGGTGCAGGATACACACGGCAGTCACAACGCATGACCTTGCAGTACAGACCAGAAATCGATGGGCTCCGCACCGTCGCCGTGATGTCGGTGTTGGTCTACCACGCGCAATTTGAGATCAACGATGCAAAACTGCTGCCTGGTGGTTTTCTCGGCGTCGACATTTTCTTTGTGATTTCCGGGTTCCTGATCACCTCCTTGATCCACCAAGAATGGACGCGCACCGGCCGTTTTTCCATCCTTGATTTCTATGAGCGCCGCGCGCGCCGATTGCTGCCCGCATTGTTCGTGGTGATTATCGCGAGTTGGCCGTTTGCATGGTTTATTCTCATGCCGACAGCCATGGTCGACTTCGTCAAATCGCAACTCGCATCGATCTTCTTTTTGTCCAACATGTATTTTTGGGACACCGCCATGACCTATGGCGGCCGCTCTGGTGCATTGGAACCATTTCTGCACACGTGGTCGCTGGCCGTGGAAGAACAGTTCTATCTGATCTTTCCAGTGGTTTACCTTTGGCTATTGCGACGGGTGAGCGGCTCTGTCGCGCTGTTGCGCATCTTTTTGACCGCAATTGTACTGGGGCTTTTGGGCGCACAGTACATGTCGCAAAACGATTGGCAGCTGTCCTTTTTCTGGCTGCCCAGCCGCATCTGGGAATTGATGGCCGGGGCAGCACTGGCACATGTGATGATCCGAAACCCGGTTTTTGGACACAATGAATGGCGCTGTCGATTGCTGCCCTTGCTGGGGCTGTCGCTGATCCTGGTATCGATGTGGCATATGACGCCCGATTTCCATCACCCTGGGTTCGCCACGATCGGCGCTGTTCTAGGCACGGTCTTGGTCATCTGGTTTGCGAATTCGCGTGATCCGTTGACACAAGTTCTTTCATCGCGCGGCTGCGTGGCGATCGGCCTAATCTCTTACTCGTTATACCTCTGGCACTATCCGGTCTTTGCCTTTGGCCGGCACCTGCAACACGATCCCGGGCTAGCGTCCAAGGCGGTATGGTTTGCCTTGTCGTTGATCATGGCGTTTCTGTCCTATCGCTTTGTAGAAGCCCCGTTTCGCGACCGCGTACGCCTGCCGCGGCCGCGCCTGATTGGCTCTCTTGCCGGGGCAACGCTGGCGACTGTGGCTTTTGCCACGGTCATGCTGTCGGCTGATGGACTGCGCGAAAGGTTCCCAAAATTGATCGCACTCTACGGCGTGAACGAGTTCGACAATGATGGCCTTCGGGACCAGACACGCGAGCCATCCAACAGGCTGGCGAAGGCAGCCGGATACGGTCCCGTTGATTTCGCCGGACCTACGGAATTCGAAATGCACCACCAGGCATTTTCTGATGATCCCGCAACCCACAAGGTCCTGTTTGTGGGCAATTCCCATAGCTTGGACATGTTCAACGTGTTCAATCAATCCGCAGACCTGTTCCCAGAAATGGAGTTTGCGCGCTTTGGCATGGCGGCGAAACTGCCCGGCGATCAAGTTGAACAGTTGCGCGCAGCGCCCAACTTCTGGTCGGCCGACACCATCGCGATCAGCTTCAGGTACCACGCCGCGTTTCCAAACATGCAAGGTTTCATGGACATGCTCAGCGCAACGAACAAACAGTTGGTTGTGATGCTGAATACAGTCGAGTTCGAAACCATCGACGGCTTCACGGTCTTTGATTGGTACCTGCAGAAAAGCAACGAGCCCTTCTCGATAAAGGCCATGAACGCTTTTGCCCATCAGCATCGCGACACCCTGCGCAACCCCGGTCTCAATGCCCCGCTGCGCGCGTTTGCCGCTGAGGCGGATGCCATCGTGTTGGATCGGGCAGACTATATCTGCGCGCCCGGCACCAAAGCCTGCACGGTTGTCACAGCGGACGGCCACAAGGCGCATTGGGACTATGGCCACTACACGCTGGAAGGCGCGGCGTACTTTGGCCGCGTGATCGCCGAAACCGGCTGGTTTGCCGTGACGCCACCAGATCGATCTGTGACGCTTGCCGCGTCCCGCAACACCGCGCCGGGGCACTAGCTCCCGCGGTTTGCCGGGCGGCACGTACGCCGATCGTTCAAGTTGAACGCAAAGCTCACGATCCCGCCATATTCCCGAGACGTTTCTGCACTGCTTTCCCGCGATTCAGTGGGCCTGCGCCACAAACGATGGCGCACGCTACCAGTCAGAGGAGTACGGACATGAAACAAAGCGCTGCAGCAGTTGGCCTTGCGCTAATCTGTGCGATCACATCGGTGGAACCGGCACATGCCGTGGGCACGGCCAAATCCACTGTGAAACCGCCAGCAACCCACACCGGTCAATGGTATACAACGCCAGAAGGGTGCTCTTACTCTCGGGCCAAAGCGCCCGGGTACCCAGAGACTTGGCACTTGATCCTGAACCCACACCATATTGGCAAACCTGCCGCGAAGAAGAGTTGCCCAGCCATGCTTTAGATGAGTCAGGCGACGAGCAAAGCAGGCACAAGCGCGGTGCGCACGACTTCGCGCGCCGTTGCGCCGTAGCTGGCAGGGTCAGTTGCCAGTTCCGGAAACAGGGCGATCAATTCCGAAACCATACTGTTTTGCCCCGCAAGGCAGATCGCATCCCCCGGAAAAAAGCTTTCGCTCATAACGCCGCTGGCACGGACAATCTGGTGCGTGTCGAAGAGCATGTGCAGATAGGTCACCCGGTGCCGCGGAGCCAACGCGATACCCGGACGACCGATCAACGATTTTGCCGGTACAAGTATGCTGTCACGGGCATAAAACAGCTCAACCTCCCATCCAGCCAGGAACAGCCGGTGCTGTTGCGACACATAAATGTCCGATGTCGCGCCCAATGTTCCGGCCTGGATACAAACCGGGGCAAAGGCGCCAAACCCACTGACTGTGCTTGCTCCAATCCACCGGATGCGTTGCGGACCATTGTCGAGCGTGCTGACCCAATCGCCGACTCGCAATTCTTCGATTGCGCAAAACCCGCCCGGTGTGTCGATCCATGAGCCGGCAACGAAACAGGCCAACCCTGTATCACCGGGCGTAACCGGCGCATCGACCGATCGCGCCCCTCCGTCCGCTTTGTTGAACTGGATCGAAGTCGTCGTTTCGCGCGGTGAGTCAGCGACGGTCAGATTTTCCGATTGCGCCCCGTCCGCCGCGCCGCCATCCGCGGTGATGCCAGTTGTTCCCCCGCCAATATCGTAAAAATCGATCACGGTTCCGGTGGCAACGTTCGTCAGCGCGTACGCTTCATAATTGTTTGACGCGCCACCGTCTGGATCCGTCAACAGGATCGGGTAGGCACTGGCGGATATGACATACACCCGTTCGTTGGTTTCGGGGTCCAGCGTGACTGGCACCGCGTCTGCCACAAGGTTGAACTCGACACCGAAATCACCATTTGCCTGATAGAATGAAACGGTGAAGTCCGCCGCAATGTCTCCGGGCTCCAACGCAATCTCGATGAATTCCGCAACGCCACTGCTGGCGGCATACGCGTTAGAATAGTGAAGCTCACTGATCCGGGCCATGATTTACCTGTTCGACCGATTTGGCAGGGGCCCGTGGCCACCGTTTTTCTTGGCGCCCATTTAGTTCAAAAAACGTTGCCAAATCATGTGGCACTCTCTGGGATTTGTCCCTCCCCCCAAAAAAAATCCCGCGCCAAGGCGCGGGATCAAAAAACGTGGTGTCGGCGGGATCAGGCGGCGAGCGCGGCCTGTGCCTGGGCAACAATGGCCCCAAAAGCTTCAGGTTCTTCAACGGCCAGATCGGCCAGTACCTTGCGGTCAACTTCGATCCCGGCCAAGTGCAGGCCATTGATGAAGCGGCTGTAGGTCAATGCTTCGTCGTGGCTGCGGACAGCCGCGTTGATCCGTTGAATCCACAGCGCCCGGAAATTCCGCTTGCGCTGTTTCCGGTCGCGGGTCGCATATTGATTAGCCTTGTCGACCGCTTGCGTGGCAACTTTGAAGTTGCTCTTGCGGCGACCGTAGTAGCCTTTGGCAGCCTTGATGATTTTCTTATGACGGGCGTGGGTTACGGTACCACCTTTAACGCGTGACATCTCTGCGGCCTCCTATTAGCGGTCGTAGGGCATGTAGCCCTTGACGATTTTCGCGTCGGGGGCGGACAGGGTCGTGGTGCCGCGTGCATCACGAATGAATTTCTTGGTGCGCTTGATCATGCCATGGCGTTTGCCGGCTTGCGCGGACACAACCTTGCCGGTTGCTGTCACCTTGAAGCGCTTCTTGGCGCTCGACTTTGTCTTCATCTTGGGCATTTCCGTCTCCTATTCGTGGGTCGGTCCATGCGCGACTCGGCATGCCACATGGGCCGGCCGCGCGAACGAAGCGGTCGTATAGGTTTACAGCTGCGATTTGGCAAGACCATAATTGGGCGGCAGCTGATCAATTGATGATGTCTGCCACAACACCAATAAACGCATTGGGAACATCAGCCCAAGTGTACCCGCCCGGTTTTTCGTTGACGGCGAAAACAATGAGTCCACCGCCGATCAGCATGACCAAAGCCGCCACACGGGGGCGTCGTTTCTCTGCCCATGCTGTCAAAGCAGATGGCACTGCCAGCCCCAGCAGCACAACACCAAGTACCAGGAACTGGTCCGCGCTCATTTCGCTTGGGATCCTCGCAGGCCGACGGTCTGCAATCCTACCCCGGATCAGTCGCGTAAATCAAACGTTCGTCGCATGGCGCAACGCGTAGAATATTGGTGGTACCGGGGATGTTAAACGGCACACCCGCAGTGACCACGATCTGATCGGATTCTGTGGCAAACCCGCCGGCACGGGCGGCCCGGGCGGCATTTACAACCGCCATCTTGAACCGCTCCAACTGCCCGGTCATCACGCAAAACGTGCCCCAGCTCAGCACGAGCCGGCGCGATGTATCACGCATGTTTGTCAACGCAATGATCGGCACGCTTGGGCGCTCTCGGGCAATCAACCACGCCGTTGTGCCACTTTGCGTGAAACAGCAAATGGCTTTGATATCTGTCGTTTCCGCAATCTCGCGGGCCGCAGCCACAATGCCATCTGCCACTCCGGACTGTCGCCCACCGCGGGATGCGGCGATGATCTGGGCGTATGTCGGATCTGCTTCGACCTCGCGGGCGACATTGTCCATTGTGGTGACAGCTTCCACCGGAAACTGCCCAGCGGCCGATTCTGCACTCAGCATGATCGCATCTGCGCCTTCGTAGATCGCGGTAGCCACATCCGATACTTCGGCGCGCGTCGGCATCGGACTTTCAATCATGCTTTCCAGCATTTGGGTTGCCACGATCACGGGTTTTGCGGCGGCGCGGCACTTGCGGACCAGCCGCTTTTGAATGGGTGGCACCGCGTGAACCGGAAGTTCAACACCCAGATCCCCACGCGCCACCATGATCCCGTCTGACGCGTCCAGAATTTCGTCAAAGTGGTCGACTGCGGCGGGCTTTTCGATTTTGGAGAGGATCGCGGCGCGGCCATCGGCCAGGTTTCTGGCCTCATAGACATCCGCGGGGCGCTGCACAAACGACAGAGCCAGCCAATCGACGCCCAAAGCGCACACGAATTCAAGATCCTTGCGGTCCTTATCCGACAGCGCGGCCAGAGGCAAAATCACGTCTGGGACATTAACACCTTTGCGGTTGGAAATCGTTCCACCCGCAGTGACAACACAATCTGCAAAATCCTCACCGCAGCCAGTCACTTTCAAGCGGATCTTTCCGTCATTCACCAGCAGCCGCGATCCGGGCTTGAGTGCTTCGAAGATCTCTTTGTGAGGCAGGCAAACGCGCGAGGCGTCGCCTTC
>CAWUIW010000219.1:0-5877 GCA_963922515.1 uncultured Rhodobacterales bacterium
TGCCCCAGATCAGGCCGATCAGGTAGCGGTAGCTGTCATTCACCCCCGCCAGTTCATGGGCGCCACGGGTAAAGATGATGTGCTCGATCAAGGCAAAAGGGATCAAAAGGCCCAGCCCGACCTGCAGCAACTCTGTGCGCGGCATGCGCAACGAGCGCCGCATCGCCAGTTTTCCCAAGGATAAGCCAACGTGCAGCAGTAGCGCGGAATACAGCATTATTGTGCCCATGGCGGAGCGGATAAAAAAGTGCCGCCCATCTTGAATGGCTTGCATCCATGCCGGCGACACAAGACCCGCGGCCACGTTCAAGAAATGCAGCAGAGCATACACGAATAGGATCAGCCCGCTCACGCTGCGGATGCGCGTCGCCCACGTGCCTCGCCACAGTGCGTCCAAAACCATCCTCCGTACTCGGCTGCGTCAGGCCACCATGATGTGGGCTGCCTGATCGGTCAATGTCAGCCTTGTCGCGTGTTGTCAAAACAGCCGTCACGTGATCAGGTGATCGTGAAGGAGTTCTTTTTATGCGGTTTTTCTTGAGTTTTCTGACTCTGTTGATTGGCACGTCGATGGGGACAGCGCAGGATTTTGACACGTCCTTGAAAGGCCGCGGCCTTGTGTATCATGAAGATGTCGAGCTGACGCGTGAACAGAAGCGCGCGGTCAAACGGTTTCAGGGCCGCTCAACATTTTATGGCGCTTTGGCGGTCAATGTTCGGGACCAATCCGAAGCTGCGGCAGGTGCGATGTGGGGGGTGCATGACCTGACAGTGGCGCAGGACATGGCCATGCGATCCTGTCAGAGCAAAACAAATACACCGTCGGATTGCATACTGCTGGCGTCGATCGTTCCGGCAAACCAGGGTCGCACGCAGCCTAAGGTCACCCTGTCGCGTTCCGCATTGAAAGGCATGACCGAAATGCTCGACCGCCAATCCGTCGTTGACCGGAAATACGGGGCGTTTGCCGCAACCCGCCTTTGGGCGTGGGGGTGGGCGACCAATCGCGACAGCGAACAGGAAGCCAAAGCAGACGCCATGGCAAATTGCCAAAGAAACGCAGCAAGTGCTGGTCGAAATCAATCAGCAGACTGGCGAAAGCGCGTGATTGACCAAAACGACAATACGTGCCGGGTCATTCATGTCACCCGGCCTTAACCCTCGTTTTCTGCAAGAAACCGTTCTGCATCAAGTGCAGCCATGCACCCCATACCGGCACTTGTGATGGCCTGACGATAGACAGGATCGGTGATGTCGCCCGCGGCAAAGACACCGGGAATAGATGTTTCCGCAGTACCTGGCGTGACTTTCACATAGCCGCCCATATAGGTTTCCAGCTGGTCCTTGACCAGCTCGTTGGCGGGCGCATGACCAATGGCCACAAAAACACCTTTGGCTGGGATCTGTGTGATCTCTCCGGTCTGAGTGTGTTTCACGCGGATCGCCTCGACCCCGAGCGGGCTGTCTGTTCCCACGACTTCGTCCAACTCGTGAAACCAGAGAGTTTCAATCTTGGGATGTTTCAGCAAACGGTTTTGCAGGATCTTTTCGGCACGCAGTTCGTCGCGGCGATGCACCAGCGTCACTTTGGACGCGAAATTGGTCAGAAACAGCGCTTCTTCCACAGCGGTGTTGCCACCGCCGATCACAGCGATTTCCTGACCACGGTAGAAAAACCCGTCGCATGTTGCACAAGCGGAAACGCCAAATCCCTTGAACTTCTCCTCTGATGGAAGGCCCAGCCATTTGGCCCGCGCGCCTGTGGCGAGAATAACCGCGTCCGCGGTGTAAAGCGTACCGCTGTCGCCTGTCGCTTTGAATGGTCGTGCGCTCAGGTCAAGATCATTTATGATATCACCAATGATTTCGGTCCCGACCGCCTTGGCATGCGCTTCCATGCGCACCATCAGATCGGGCCCTTGTACCTCGGTGTCTCCCGGCCAGTTTTCAACCTCGGTTGTCGTGGTCAATTGGCCGCCCGGCTCAAGACCCTGCACCAGAATGGGGTTCAGCATGGCTCGGCTGGCATAGACGGCAGCCGTGTATCCTGCAGGCCCAGAGCCAATGATCAGAACTTTCGTGTGCCGTGTGTCAGCCATGGGCGCCCCTTTGCGATCAGCAGTGCCGTGAATGGGCACCGGTCCTCGCATATAGCGACGGTGCAGAGCGGATGAAAGCCCTTTGAAACAGGGGTTCACGCTGACGCGATCTGGCCAGATATCAGTGTCAGTCTAGGAAAAGAAAATTGCGCCTTCGCGAAATAATATTGCGCAAGCCGGTGCCGCTGCTATAACAAAACCAAAATCAGGAGGTTTGCATGGTCACGACCCGTCTCGACGAGATCGACCGCAAAATACTGGCCGAGCTTCAGGCCGACGGTCGCATGACCAATGTCGAACTTGCCCGCCGCGTCGGAATTTCGGCGCCACCCTGTCTGCGCCGTGTGCGGACCTTGGAAGAGGCCGGATACATTAAAGGATATCATGCCGACGTGAATGCCCGCGAGTTGGGCTTTGAAGTGCAGGTATTTGTGATGGTCGGACTGGATAGTCAGGCAGAGACCGAACTGGTGGCTTTCGAAGACCGCTGCCGCAATTGGCCTCTGGTCCGCGAGTGCCATATGCTGAATGGCGAGGTTGACTTTATCCTAAAATGCGTCGCCCCGGACCTAAGTTCGTTTCAAAGCTTTCTGACCGGGGAATTGCTGACCACTCAAAACGTGGCCAGCGTGAAAACGTCGCTTGTGATCCGGGGCGCCAAGGACGAACCGGGCGTGCCGTTTGATGTGTTGGAAAAGCGGCTAAGCCGCTCTGCCTGACTAGCCGGTAAAGGCGTGCACGTTATTGTCGTCGGACCGCGGGTAAACCAGTGGCCCGAACGATGTCAGGTAGTTGGCATGCGGAAACAGGTTCAGGAACACATCGCGCATCGCATGGCTGATCTTCCGCGCGGCGTTGTTTCCCGGGTGAAATGATTCAAACTCCAATCCACCGACGCGGATCACCGAGTGACGGGCCAGGCAAATGTGAAACAGTTCAACCGGGGTGGGCGGAGCCGTTTCCGCGACTGTGACGCCATCGATAAACTCTGAGGTGGGCGTCAGCATCTTTGCGTCGCCATTTACAGCACGCAGATGGGTGGGCGTATACAAAAGTCGGGCGGCAGGGCCCGCAATAAGGCATGCGCTGGGGCGAGCGACACCGAATGCATCGGTCGTGATCCGGGTCAACGGCATCCGGCGGCGGCCATCGATCTCTTGGCCCGGAACGATTGTCGTCCGTCCGATCCAGATCACGGTCTGCGCTTGTCCGTTTGTCGTGACGACCTTGTCGCCCGGCATCAAGTCTTCGATTGCCAGGTGCCCTTCGTTCGTTTCCACCAGCGATCCACGGGAAAACGCACAGAAGGCTTGTTCAAAGACGGGAAGGGCCGGGGCAATGTGCCGGTTTTCAACGATTTGACCGCCCGGTTGAAGCGCGGTCGTAAAATAGCGGCGCAACTGTGGACGACGTTCTGCATGCGGATCGGTATGGAGCGACGTTGTGGGAACACGGGTAGCAGGGACGGGGCGTGCAGATGGCACGCGCACCACGATGGGGGACAATGGCATAAGCGATCAGGCCTTTCGAACTGGTCACGACTGCGTCGGCCCCCACCGACAACGACAGCTGGACACATAGGTTGCGTTACTGTCTTTCTGACCTCGATATCGAAATTTTGCCGCAATGTGTCAACATCTTGCCATATTTTCGTCGCATTGCGGAAAGAATGCGGCAAAGGCTGACACAATTGTTTCTTGGTCGCACACCAATTTCGCCACAATTAACGAATTGCGCCCCACAAAAAACTCGCCCCGCGATAAACGGGACGAGCTTTCTGCCCAACCGGACCAGGCAGCATACCCGGTCAGACCCTTGGATTCGATTTCGGTTCGGGCGCTAAGCCAGCGCCAGGTGGCGTTTCTTTGGTGCCAGCGCGGCAGTGCGACGGGCGATCATGTCGCCACGGCGGGCGCCGCGGGCCCATGGCAGATCAACGTGTTCGGATCGCGCGGTTGCGATGATGGATTTGATGAAACGCGATTTCTTACTCATGCTCTACTCTCTGCCCTTGGTCCGGCTTCGTTTGTTGTTGTCGCTTGTAGCTTCGGCTCGGAATGCGGCGGAGTTTTGACACATCTGAGGTATCAGTGCGCCGCATGTGGGGCGTGCCGCCCCATTTTTCGTCAGACGCTGATCGCGGATATCAGTCGGCCGTAATCGGCCTCTTTGGCATGAGTCGACCGACGGTAAGAAAAGAACCGGTCTGCGTCTGAATATGTACAGTGCCGCGTCCATTCCGCGCCGCCCACCCCGGCTTGGCGAAGTCTGTGCAGGCCATAAGCCGGCAGATCAAAATGTACGCGGTCGCCTTCGCCGCCCGCAAAAAAGCGGGCGTTTTCCGGATCATCTTCCAAGAATGTGTCCAGGAATTCGGGCCCAACTTCATAGGCTGTCTGGCTGATCGACGGTCCGATGACGGCCTGCGTATCGCTGCGCTTTGCACCCAAGTCTTCCATGGCATCCAAAGTCGCTTCGAGCACTCCGGCCAGCGCCCCGCGCCACCCGGCATGTGCCGCGGCCACCACGCCCGCCGTCTTGTCTGCAAACAATACGGGCTGGCAATCGGCCGTCAGCACGCTCAGCACCAGCCCAGGCACATTGGTGACCATCCCGTCGGCATGCGGACGGTCCTCTCGTTTCGAGCTGACGGTGATCACATCTGCCGAATGCACTTGATGCAGGGCCACCAGCGATGCCGGTTCGGCGCCCAGTGCCTGCGCGGCGCGTTGCCTGTTCACCGTGACCGCGCCGCGTTGATCAGACGAGCCGATGCCGCAGTTGAGACCCTGAAAGATCCCGGAGGAGGCACCACCCTTTCGCGTGAAAAACCCATGAGGATGGGGGTGCAGTGGATCGGCAGTGATGATTTCCAATGTCATGGCTCTAGTCCGGGCGGCGGCGCAGCATCGGGCGGATAAAGGCCCATCACCTTAAACAGGTGTCCCATTTCCTCGGGGTGCGTCAACCGCCTATGTGCGGCAATCACGTCGTCTATCGACGCGTCTTTTGCACGCCGGGCCAAATGTTGGGCTCTTGCAGTGATCCCCAACCTCTCCAGAAACACGCCTTGGGGGGTCAGACGGGTGTAGCGGCAAGATGCTGCTGCCTTGGCCAAAGCCTCGAAATCGACATGTGCGGTGAGATCGGCCTTTCCTGGCTGGTCGAGGACATCGACAGACGAATGATCGCGCAGCGCTTGCAGCGTGTCGCCCAAAGATCGCCAGTCGCCGTAGTCGATCACTACCGCGGCGCCACCATGAGCGGTGATCCGGTCTGCCAGCGTCGCCATGATTGGGGTTGCCGCTGGGCAATCCTCGACGAGGTCACCGTTGCGCGTATCAACCAGCCGGTCGGTCAATGCCGGTTGTGGGAGGGCAGGACCAAGCCCCCAAGCCAGTTTGCCGTTCTCGACGCCGATGTAGCGTTCCCGCCATTTGTCCTGGTCCCGTACATATTGCCGGATCGGCAGCGCATCGAAAAACTCGTTGGCCACCACCAGCAAGGGTTGATGTGGCAAATCATCCGCCGTGTCGATCCATGTTGGTTGGGCGTCCGCAAGACGGTCTGCTTGCGCGGCGCGCAAAACAGGCGAGGCGTCCAATAGCACGGTGTCAGCCGACTCGAGAAACCCGGGCACGTTGCGCGTCGCACGGCGGATGTCAGCCATCAGGGTGCCCCGCCCTGGCCCGCGCTCCGCCAACGTGAACGGGCCGGGCCGCCCCTGATCAATCCAGCCCTGCGCAAGACACAGCCCCCCGAGTTCCCCAAACATCGG
>CAWUIW010000220.1:0-5828 GCA_963922515.1 uncultured Rhodobacterales bacterium
GCGTCCCGGATGGCCGTTGCAATCTGTGCGGACAAATCCGCGGAACTGTTTGGGTCGATTTTCATTTGTCAGGCATTTAATTGTCTGACATTTTCCTACCGCGACTCAACCGGCAAAGAAAGTCTCTGTATGCCGCACCTTGTACGATCCGTTCTTTGGCTCGGGTTCTTCGGCCTGATCCTTGTGTCGTGGTGGTGGTTGTACACGATGAGCACGGGCATGGACCTCGACCTGATCGGGCGTCCGGGCCCAATGGGCGACGCGATGCGGCGCATGGATCCCCGGATGGACATGTACATGCCAATGGCGGAATTCGGACCAGTGCTTGGCATGTGGTCAGTCATGATGGCCGCGATGATGCTACCTACGATGGTGCCAACACTGCGCAGCTATGAGGATCTGATGATCAGCGCGAACGGCAACCGCGAGGGCTGGCTGGGGGTCCTGTTTGGCTATGCCATCGTTTGGCTGGTCTTTGCTGCGGTCATCACCGCCGTTCAGTTGATCCTGTTGTATGGCGGGGTTGTCGACATGCTGGGTATCCCGAAGCAAATGTGGATTTCGGGCGTTTTGCTGATCGTGGTGGGGGCTTTTCAATTCACGAAAGCCAAAGAGGTTTGCCACGGCGTGTGTCACGCGCCCATGACTTATTTTCTTGGCCACTGGCGGACCGGTTTTCGAGGTGGTTTACGCATGGGATTGGGGCTTGGCGCCTTTTGCGCCGGGTGTTGTTGGGGCTTCATGGCCTTGGGCTTTGTCGGCGGGGTCATGAGCCTGCTCTGGATGGGGCTCGCAACCCTGTTCATGGTGATCGAGAAACTGCCCCAAATCGGACATTACGTTATAAAACCAATGGGTTTTGCTCTGATCCTCGGCGGAGGTGCGGTGCTGGCCCAATCGGTCATTCTGGGAGGATAACATGGCCACCAACAGACGCTCTGATGCCGACAGACTGCCAATCAGTCAGCGGATCGATAGCCGGATGCCAAACCCGAAGCGGCGGCAAATGACGCCGACGGATTGGGCGATCAAGGGCGAATTGATTCTGAACTGTTCGTGCGATGTGTTCTGCCCTTGTGTTGTCAGCCTCGGTGCACACCCTCCGACCGAAGGGCATTGCCATGCCTGGATGGGCGTGATCATCGACGAAGGCCATTACGAAGGCGAAGATCTGTCCGGGCTCAATGTTGGGCTTCTGGTCGATATCCCGGGCCGCATGGGCGAGGGCCAATGGCAGGTCGCTGCATATGTCGACGAACGGGCCAGCGGCAAAGCGTATAACGGGCTGCTGCAAATCTTCAGCGGGGCTGCAGGCGGCACAACTGGCCTGTTCACCATGCTGGTGAGCGATATCATAGGGGCGGAGCGTGCCCCGGTCGAAATCGAGCGTGACGGCAAGAAGCGGCGCATCATGATCGGCCGCCGGATCCAAGGTGAAATCGAAATGCTTGCGGGCAAAGATGACGATCACCCGGTCATGGTTTCAAATTCCAAGTATTGGATGGGCCCGGACATCATCGTGGCGCGCGGCACAAAATCTCGGGTGCGTGACTATGGACGCGTCTGGGACTTTTCCGGCAAGTCGGCTGAGATCTGCCCGATCGATTGGAAAGGCGCGGCCTGATGATCAGCCGCGACTATTGTGTGATGATGTCGCGCTACAATGCGTGGCAAAATCAGCAAATGCTTCAAGCGCTTGAAACGCTGCCCGTCGCGGATCTGCAAAGCGATCGGGGCGCGTTCTTTGGGTCGCTGCTGGGCACGGCAAACCATTTGCTTTGGGGCGATCTGATGTGGATGTCACGGTTTGACGGCGGGCCGAAGCCCGCTGGCGGTATTCCTGAAAGTCCGGAACTGCATCCGACGCTGGCATCATGGAGCGAGGAGCGGTTCCGAACCGATGGCCGCATCCGGCAGTGGGCCGAAACGCTGGACAGTGTCGAGCTGAACGGCGAACTGAACTGGTATTCGGGCGCGCTTGGTGAACATGTGTCGCGCCCCATGGCCCTTTGCGTGGCGCATATGTTCAACCATCAGACCCATCACAGGGGTCAAATCCACGCCATGCTGACCGCGGCGGGCGTTGCTGCGCCCGTAAGCGATTTGTTTGTTTTACCGGAGGACGTCTGATGGTCCTGCTTTCTCCTTCGCGCCGCGTACGGCGCACTCCGTTTTCCGAAGGCGTCGAAGCCGCAGGTGTGTCTGGATACACGGTATATAACCGGATGCTTCTTCCGACTGTGTTCGAAAGTGTCGAGGCGGATTACCACCATCTCAAGCGTCACGTGCAGGTTTGGGATGTATCCTGTGAACGGCAGGTCGAATTGCGAGGGCCCGATGCCTCGCGCCTTATGCAAATGCTAACGCCGCGCGACTTGCGGAGCATGTTGCCGGGACAGTGCTATTACATTCCGATCGTGGATGAGACGGGCGGCATGCTGAACGATCCTGTTGCGGTCAAACTGGCCGAGGATCGTTGGTGGATTTCGATCGCTGACAGCGATCTGTTGCTTTGGGTCAAAGGCATCGCCAACGGGTATCGGCTGGATGTGTTGATTGTTGAACCTGATGTGTCGCCGCTGGCCGTTCAGGGACCCAAGGCAGAAGACCTGATGGCGCGGGTGTTTGGCGACCGCGTGCGCGACATTCGTTTCTTCCGCTTCGACATGTTCGAATTCGAAGGCAGGGACTTGGCTGTGGCCCGCTCTGGCTATTCGAAACAGGGGGGGTTCGAAATCTATGTCGAAGGCAGCGACATCGGCATGACACTTTGGAACGCACTGTTCGCTGCCGGCGAGGATCTGAACGTTCGTGCTGGCTGCCCCAACCTGATCGAACGGGTCGAAGGTGGGTTGTTGTCGTACGGCAATGACATGACAGAAGCGAACACCCCGCATGAATGCGGACTTGGCCGCTTTTGCAACACGCATACGGCCATCGGGTGTATCGGGCGGGACGCATTGTTGCGGGTGGCCAAGGAAGGCCCGGTTCAGCAGATCCGGGCGATCGCGATCGACGGTCCTGCCGTGCCGCCCTGTGACACGCCGTGGCGGGTTTTGTCCGGTGGAAAACAGGTGGGAAAGATCACGTCAGCTGCCTGGTCGCCTGACTTTGCAACGAACGTGTCGATTGGGATGGTTCGGCTGAGCCATTGGGACGCCGGTACCCGGATCGAGGTAGACTCGCCCGATGGTATGCGGACCGCCACGGTCCGCGACGTTTTCTGGATTTGAGGCATAAGCGAAATGGGGCGCGGCCCCGCTAGGAGATCATGATGTTCAATGCACTGATTGTGGAAAAGGACGAAGAGAGCGGCAAAACATCTGCCGCGGTTCAGCAGATATCGGAAGATGCTTTGCCTGCCGGTGATGTCACTGTTGCTGTCGAGTATTCGACCGTGAACTACAAGGACGGCTTGTGCATCGGGCCCGGTGGCGGACTGGTGCGCACGTATCCGCATGTGCCGGGGATCGACTTTGCTGGTACGGTCGAGGCGTCGGACGACGCGCGGTACAGCCCCGGCGACAGAGTTGTTCTGACAGGTTGGCGCGTGGGCGAAGCCCATTGGGGGGGGTACGCACAAAAGGCGCGGGTCAAGGCAGATTGGCTGGTGCCGCTTCCCGAGGGTCTGGACACACGACAAGCCATGGCCGTCGGCACAGCGGGGTTCACGTCGATGCTGGCCGTTATGGCATTGGAAGACCATGGGCTGGTCAAAGATGCGGGCCCGGTGCTGATAACCGGTGCGGCCGGCGGTGTTGGATCGGTGGCCACCGCCATTTTGGCCAATCTGGGTTACGAAGTGGCGGCCGTCACAGGCCGGCCTGAAACTGCGGATTATCTGACCGGCCTTGGCGCCACGCAAATCGTGCCTCGCGAAGAGATCAATGAAACGGTCAAGCGCCCGCTGGAAACAGAAACATGGGCAGGGTGTGTGGATGCCGTTGGCGGGCCGATGCTGGCGCGGGTTCTGGGCCAAATGAAATACGGGGCGTCGGTGTCTGCGGTCGGCCTGGCCGGCGGGGCCGGGCTTCCCGCGACGGTCATTCCGTTCCTGCTGCGCGGGGTAAACCTGCTTGGGATCGATTCTGTCATGCAGCCTTATGACAACCGCGTGCGTGCCTGGCAGCGGCTGGCCAGTGACCTGCCGATGGCCAAGCTGGACGACATGGTGCACCCGGCCGTCCTCGCCGATCTTCCCGAACTGGGCGCGGCGATCCTGAAAGGGCAGGTCAAAGGCCGTGTTGTCGTCGACGTCAACGCCTGAGCATCTCGATTATGCGCCGCGGTTTGCTTGCATGCCGCGGCGTTTTGCCGTTTTCTGCGGCCAATTCGCAGAAAGGCTGCTGTATGTCGCTTGATATTGGCTTCATCCGTTCCCAATTCCCCGCGTTTGCCGAACCCGGTCTTGCCGGGCAGGGATTTTTCGAAAATGCAGGCGGGTCGTACACGTGCAAAGCAGTGATCGACCGATTGCACCGGTTCTATACCGAGCGCAAAGTTCAACCATATGCCCCGTATGAAGCCAGCCGCCTGGGTGGCGAAGAAATGGACGAAGCGCGGCAGCGTCTGGCGGCCCTGATGGGGGTCGAGACGGAAGAGGTCAGCTTTGGTCCATCGACCACGCAGAATACCTATGTTCTGGCACAAGCGTTTGGTGAGTGGATGTCTCCGGGGGACGCGATCATCGTCACCAATCAAGATCACGAGGCGAACTCGGGTCCTTGGCGACGCCTTGCCGACGCGGGCATCGATGTCCGGGAATGGCGTATCGATCCCGATACCGGCCATCTTGATCCCGCGGATCTCGATGAATTGCTGGACGAACGCGTGCGACTGGTCTGTTTTCCGCATTGTTCGAATGTCGTAGGCGAAATCAATCCCGTCGTTGAAATCACTGCGCGCGCGCATGCGGCGGGCGCTTTTGTCTGTGTCGATGGAGTATCCTATGCTCCGCATGGGTTTCCCAATGTCGGACAGATGGGCGCAGACATCTATCTGTTCTCGGCCTACAAAACATATGGGCCGCATCAGGGCATCATGGTCGTGCGCCGCACGCTGGGCGAACTGCTTCCCAATCAAGGGCACCATTTCAACGGCGGTACGCTTTACAAAAGGTTCACACCTGCCGGTCCGGACCATGCCCAAGTAGCCGCGAGCGCAGGCATGGCCGACTATGTGGACCAAGTTTATACACACCACTTCAACAACGGAACGGCGTCGCCAACAGCGCGGGGCGAGGCGGTTCACGATCTCTTTCGTGCGCATGAAATCGACTTGTTGCAACCGTTACTCGACGCTGTCAGCGCGCGCAACGCGGTCCGTTTGATCGGACCGTCACAGGCGCAGCACCGGGCGCCAACAGTGGCGTTGTCCCTGGCGGAAGCTGCAGAACCGGTGGC
This sequence comes from uncultured Rhodobacterales bacterium, assembly GCA_963922515.1. Classification (GTDB taxonomy): domain Bacteria; phylum Pseudomonadota; class Alphaproteobacteria; order Rhodobacterales; family Rhodobacteraceae; genus JACOMT01. The sequence goes on from CAWUIW010000220.1 coordinate 5,403, forward strand.
AGAGAAACTGGCGAGACGGGATATTATGGCGGGCGGCGGAGATTTCTACGCACAACGCCCGCTGACCGCCATGGGCGTGGATCTGGACAAAGGCGTGCTGAGGTTGAGCTTTGTCCACTACACGTCCAAAGAGGAAATCGACCACCTTTTGAATGTATTGGACGACGTTCTGTAATCCAATTGGCCGTGCCGCCCGTAAGTCCTTGCACAAGATAACGAGGCGGCAATGCAAGACCAAACAGCGCCAATCCTGCTATGGTTTCGGCGTGATCTGCGCCTGGAAGATCACGAGGCGCTGACGGCGGCGTGTGAAAGTGGTCGCCCGGTCATTCCCGTGTTCATCTGCGATCCACTGGTGGACGCTTTGGGCGCAGCGCCGCGGTGGCGGCTGGCATTGGGGATCGCACAGTTTGCGCGCGATCTGGA
>CAWUIW010000221.1:0-5700 GCA_963922515.1 uncultured Rhodobacterales bacterium
CCAAATGGGAGCTTCAGGTGCATGGAGCGTGCCGGGCATCACCTCGACCAACGTGCCCTGCGACAACTCTTGTGCGACGGCCAGCCGGGATTTGACGGCCAGGCCCAGCCCTTGGACAGCGGCATCGGTCAACATGTCAGAGTTCGAAACCGTCACGTTACGCGCCGCCTGAAGCGTTCTGCGGCTGCCATCTGGAGCGACGATATCGAACCGCATTTGCCAAGGCAAACAAACCCATTGTGCCGCAATCAGCGCGTCAATCGATGTTGGCGGACCGGCCTTTTCAAGATAGCTGGGCGCTGCACAGAGAATCCGATGATTGTCGCTCAGCTTCGTTGCGATCAAGGCGCTGTCGGCAAGAACGCCGACACGAATGGCACAATCTTGCCCTTCGTCGACGAGCGGCACAAACCGGTCCACTGCCAGAAACTCGATGGTCAAGTTGGGATGCTTATGCCGAAACGCCGGCAGGTGGGGCAAGACAAAACGTGACAGGATCCAAGGCGACATGGTCACCCGTAAATGGCCGCGAATGTCCGCGTCTCGCCCCCTAACTTCGACCTCGGCTTCCTCCAACTCGGCCAGCACGAGCTCGACCCGGTCGAGAAAAACGGCACCCTCATCACTCAGCACGCAAGTTCGGCTGTTGCGATGAAACAGCTTCACCCCCAACCGATCCTCCAGTTTCGAAATCCGGTGACTTGTGGTAGCGGCTGATACGCCGATTTGCGCCGCACCAGCGGTGATGCCGCCATGGCGAGCCACTGCCACAAAAGCTTGAAGGTCAGGGACGCTGTACATTCGAAATCTTCTAACGCTGCTTTCGGTATCGGAAAGTTTATATGATTTTTTCGATAGGTAAATTGCCGCCAATCGCATCTAAGAGGAGGAAGATGATGAAAACGCTCTTGCAAAGCGCGGCCTTGGTTTGTGCTCTGGTGGCTCCTAGTTTCGCAGATAGCCCCGAAGTTTACCTCGAGTTTCCAAAAGACACCCCACCCGGAAACCTCGCCATTGGTCCCGACGGGCGCATGTTCATGTCTGTGCACGAATTCTATGGCCCCGAGCTGCGCGTGGTCGAAGTGATGCCAGATGGCACAACAAAAGCCTACCCGACAGACGATTGGGCCCGGGCGCCCAGCGAAGACGGCGATGGTCTGAATGGTGTACTGGGTTTGCGGGCGGACCGAGAAGGCATCTTGTGGATGCTGGACGGGCAGGGCGAAAACCAGACCGGCCGCGTCGTTGGTTGGAACACCAAGACCGAAGAGCTGCACGCCATCTATTACATCGGCCAGCCGATCGCGCGCCCTTTTTCCTTTCTGAACGACCTTGCCGTCGACCGCGAACATGAGGTGATCTATGTTTCCGACACCGCCAACCATGTCGACTCGGCCATCATCGTGATCGATATGGACACGGGCCGCGCCCGGCGCGTACTGGAAGGCACAGCTTTCACCGCAGCCGAAGACACACCCATGATCATTGACGGCAAAGAGATCTTGCTGGGCGGTAACCCGGCCAAAATCGGGGTGAATCCGATCTCGGTCGACCCAACCAACACGTGGGTCTATTTCGCCCCGATGACCGCGAGTTCGATGTATCGCGTGCGCACAACCGATTTGCTGGATGAAGGACTCAGCGATGGCGAATTGGCAGGGCGCGTCGAACGCTATGGTGACAAGCCGATCTCTGACGGGTCCACCGTGGATGCTGCGGGCAATGTCTATATCACCGCCATGACCGACAACGCCATTGGTGTCACCAAGCCCGATGGCAGCTACGAAGTGTTGTTCCAATCGGATGCCGACCTGCCGTGGCCGGATGGGTTCGCGATGGGTGTCGACGGGCACGTCTATGCAACGATCAACGAACTACACCGCTCTCCGGTTCTCAACGGTGGAGAAGACGCCTCGCTGGGCACGTACCGCATCGTGCGGTTCCCAGCATTGGGCACAGGCATCAGCGGGCGCTGATCCTTACCTTTTGGCAGCCCGCGCGGCTTGCGCGGCTGCCTTTATCTCGTCGGCGATTTCGTCGGCTTCGTCGGGCGAGAAATCCATCGGAATTTCGACGCCGCCGGTGGCTTCTATATAAAGACGCACCATGCCCTTGTCGGTCGGCCCGATCTGAAGATTGGCTTCGATGTCGCGCTCTGTGTTGATGCCCATTTTCGCCTCCGACGATGAAACACTGCAGCTAAGCTGACACTGCTTGAAAATCAAGCGCGTATCGTGCCTCCTCACAGTATGGAAACTGTGGTTCTTCGCCCCTTTCGCCCCTCTGACATGGATTGGTTGGTCGAGCGTCATGCAACGCTTTACGCGCAAGCCGAGGGGTTTGATGACAGCTTCGGTCCCTTGGTGCGCGAGATTTTGGTGGATTTTATCGCCAACCAAACGCTCGCCGATGAACGCGGTTGGATTGCCGAGGAAAACGGGGTGCGTTTGGGCAGTATCTTTTGCGTTCGGGCCGGTGAACACACCGCGAAACTCCGGCTTTTTCTGTTGGTGCCCGAGGCCCGCGGCAAGGGCTTGGGCAAGCGTTTGCTGGAGACGTGCATGCGATTTGCAAAATCCGCCGGATATCTGGACATGCAGCTTTGGACGCACGAAAGCCACACCGCTGCTTGCGCCCTGTACATGGCCTTTGGGTGGGAGTTGATCAGCTCGAAACCGGTGCATTCCTTTGGCGTCGACCTTGTCGAACAAAGCTGGCGCATCGACCTATAAGCGCTTGCATTCGCGCAACCGGTTGGCTAAATCGCGCTCTACAGTGCCGCCTTAGCTCAGTTGGTTAGAGCGCTGGATTGTGGATCCAGAGGTCCCCTGTTCAAGCCAGGGAGGCGGTACCATTGACCCCCTGCAATCCCCACAGTTCCAATGCGAAGCCTTAGCCGCACTGTCTGCGAGCCATGTAGATTGCCCTGTGAACGCCCGTCGGCCAGTGTCCTTAAGCGCCAATCAGCGAATACTGTTCGATCTTCTTGTCCAGCACCATGCTGGCGACCGCAGCGTCGAATGTATGGAAATGCGCCGTGTCCAGATGCGCGCGAAACGCACGCGCGTCCTCGTAGAGTTCATAAAGAAAAACAGTCGTACCATCGTCTGACACGCAGACATCAAAGCGGTGGCACAGTGTCTCTTCGCGCAGCGAATTCTCGGCTTGCGCCATCATCAGAGGCATAAAACTCTGCGCTTTTTCTGGCAGCAATGTGAACGTGACGCATACAACATGCATGAAAGTCACCCTTCCTCATGGTCTGTTTCCAGCAGCAACCGGACCACCTCTTGGGTGACTGCCTTGGTTCCCATATCGCCACCAAACTCAATAGGTCTGAGCCGGTTTTGCGCAAATCCGGTTTCGATCGCGTCTTCGATTTCTTGTGCTGCCGCGCCGTATGCGTCTGTTCCGGTTCGCCCTGCCAGATAGTCCAGCATCAGGGCGCCCGACAGGATGGCGGCCAGCGGGTTGGCCTTGTCCTGCCCCATGATATCGGGCGCCGATCCATGTGCCGGCTGGAACAGGCCGATGTCATCACCGATTTCGGCACAGCTGGCCATTCCCATTCCGCCAACCAACCCACCGGCCAGGTCCGACAAAATATCGCCAAACATGTTTTCCATCACCATCACATCAAAGGCCCAAGGCTGACGCACCAGATCCAGCGCCATCGCATCAACATAGCTGTAGGACGTTTCAACGTCGGGATGGTTCGACGCGATTTCGTCAAAGATCTTTCGAAAGAAGGCCATCGAGGCAAAGACATTGGCCTTGTCGACGCAGGTGAGCTTCCCGGGCTTGCCACGCGCCTTGCGACGTTCGGCCAAACGGAACCCGAAGGTGTGCAGTTTTTCCGTGGTCTCGCGCGTGATCCGCAGCGTATCGCGAACTTCGCTATCGCCAATGATATCGCTGCGGCCGTGTACGGCGGCCGAGTAAAACAGCCCCTCTGTCGACTCGCGCAGGATCACAAGGTCAATACCCGCGGCTCGCGGATCGGCCAGTCGTTGCGGTGCATTCGGATACGCGCGCACCGGACGGACCCCGGCATACAGACCGAAGCGGTCCCGCAAACGCAAATGTGGGCTGATTTCAGTGCCGTCTGCATGTCGCACGGACGGCAATCCGATCGCACCTAGGAAAATTGCGTCGCACTCACCCGCCCGTAGTTCTCCGCCGGGTTCAATATCTGCGCCGGTGACCTGAAAGTAACCGGCGCCGGCCTGAATATTCGTATAGGTCAGGCGGGGACAAGCCATTCGATCAAGGGCCGCGTCTATGACTGCAAGGGTCGCATCGGTGACGTCGATGCCGATACCATCCCCTTTGATTACTGCAATCTCGGCCATCTTCTGTCCTTTCCCCCGGGCGTCACAGCTGGCCCAATCTAAATTTCTCCAGAATCCCCAGCAATTCCCGTGCCGCCCGTTGGCGATGATGCCGAAAGGCCTGCCGGGCAGCCTCGGGCTCGCCTTTGCGCAAATGCTCTAGAATGTCCCGATGTTCTTGTGTCGATTTCGTTGGCTTGTCGCGCAGGCGCAAGGTCACGATGCGGGCGCGATGAGACTGATCATGCAGGGCCGACACGAAGCTTTGCAGACGTCTGTTGCCATGCAATGCCAACAGCGTGTCATGGAACCGATCGTCCGCCTGCGCCCAGCGATCCAGATCGTCGACAACCAGCGCCTGTTCCATTTCCTCGGTGGCGTCCTGCAAGGGGGCGAGGGCCGTGGATGTGGGCCGCCGTGCTGCCAGACTGGCAGCCGCCTCTGGTTCCAGCGCTGTCAGGACTTCGTAAATTTCGCGCATGTCATCCGGGCGGATCGGCAGAACGCGCGCACCGCGCCGCGGGATCAGTTCCACCAATCCTTCAGCCTCGAGCCGGATCAATGCCTCGCGAACCGGCGTGCGGCTCATCCCAAGGCGCAACGCGATTTCCGGTTCCGGTGCCTGAAACCCCGGTGGGAACCTGTTTGTGCGGATCTCGTCCTTGAGACGCACGTAAGCGTCGTCGACACGGGTTGGTTTCGGCGCAGATGTCATCGCAGCTCTCCGGCCTTGTCGTGATGTGGGTGTACGAGACGGTCGGGGGCCATACCTCTGATCATCAGGCCAGCTTCCAAATGAAGCCAGTTTGGCCAAACGTTGGAAACCTTGTGCGCACCAGCGGATCATGTCCCGGGATCACGCGGGATGCGTCTTCGGCCAGGGCGACAATCTGTTGAAACCCCGCACGCATCGCGGCCTTGTTCTCGACGATCGGAAACAGCTTACCTGTTTCAAAATTCTCGTAGTAATGTGACGCGTCAGACGCCAGACAGACCGGTCCGGTCGCCGTCTTCACCCGCACGGCCTGTAATCCCATTGAATGCCCACCAATCCGGTGCACGGTCACACCCGGCGCGACCGCGCCATCGCCGTCGTAAAACTGAACCCGTCCTGAAAACACGTGCCGGACCATGTCGCACACATGATCAGCCGTGTAAGGTGCTTGCAGGACGGGATCGCACATACAAGGGCCGGTGGCGAAGGCCATCTCGACGCTTTGCATGTGAAACCGCGCTTTTGGATAGCGCATCAACCCGCCTGCATGGTCGTAATGCAAATGCGTGATGATCACGGTGTCTATTTCTTCCGCCAAGGCCCCATAGCCACGCAGCGCCGCGACGGGGTCGCGCAGCACGGGGCGCCCGCGTC
>CAWUIW010000222.1:0-5656 GCA_963922515.1 uncultured Rhodobacterales bacterium
GTGGAACGGTTTGGGCGCAAAGCTGCTGACCTGCCGCGTGACCGGCGCGCAGCTGGATCCGGATGACATCTTGTGCCAGTTGGCCGAACAGGGCCTGACCCGGGTTTTCTGCGAAGGCGGCGGCGCGCTTGCGGCGTCGCTGCTGGCGGCTGATCTTGTCGATGAGCTGGTGGGCTTCACGGCGGGGTTTGCCATTGGCGCCGAAGGGTTGCCGTCGGTTGGGGCCTTGGGCCTTGGCCGTCTGGATGAAGTGACGTCTTTTGATCTTGTAGACGCGCAAGCGCTTGGGCCCGATATCATGCATCGATGGCGCCGGACATCAATTCAGCGCCACAAATGCGCGTAGCTGGCAAACAGGCCTTGCAGTTTGGATAGGGTGCGATTGGCGAGGCCGGGATGCGGAACGTCACCGTCGCTCAGGCGATCCACTGCCACTTCGACGGAACACGGCAAACCCGTCACCGGATCATGATAGCGGGGGTAATCAATCAGTGCTGCATGAACCAGACCGCTCAGGCCAGGTCGGGCGCGCCGTCTGTCCGGAATGTCGCCAAGGTCATCCGTCAACCCCCAGCCCGCGTAGAACGGGGCACCCAGCGTGGTGACCGGCACGCCGCGCAGCAAGGCTTCGAAGCCCAGAAGTGACGTGATGGTCCAGACGCGATCAACCTGCTGCAAAAGCGCGGCAGGATCGGCTTGCGTTGCCACGACATCTGCAAGCGCTGCCAGCTCTGCGCTGGGAATTGCCCCCGGTCGCAGCCCCGCTTCGACGTCAGGATGCGGCTTGAAGATAACCGTGGCATCCGGGTTGGCGGCACGGGCCGCTTTGAGAAGATCAAGATTGGTGCGGACCGACTGGGCGCCGGTGAGAATGGACGCATCGTTTTCCACTTGTCCCGGTACCAGGACTTTTCGGCCCGGCGGGAGCGCAACAGGGATGCCGCCCAAATTGTACTTGCTGATGCCCAACCGCGTCAGCGATCGGATCAGGTCTGCGACGCGCTCGTCTTGATCAGGGCGCAATCGCGCGCGCAATGTGATCCAGTCTTCCAACCGGCTGGGGCGCGAGGGGTCGTAATAGATACCGATGTCATCCAGAACCAACGACAGCGGCGGCACCAGTTCGGCGCCCAAGCCGCGCGATCGCAGAAAGCCATCTTCGACCCGCACGGCCCCGTCATGCGCGGGAGACGTCGCTTTCCCGGCCCATACCATGCGCGGCTGATCGGCGCGCCGCGCCTTGGCTGGATCATCTTCGAATGTCAGGCGCTTCGTCTGGCCAAACACCCGCTGCAGCGGTCGGCGTTTCCATAGCCGCATCTCACTGGCGATCCAGCCTGTATGGTCCTCTCGCCACGCCCGCGCCTGCGCGTCCAGCGCGTCAATGACCTGTTCCAGTTCGCACAGGCTGTCGCGATAGGGATCATACCAAGTGGGATACAGGATCATCGCGGCGGCAAACAGCTGGGCGCGCGTCAGGTTACGCGCCCGCCGTGCCACTGGGCGATCATCATCTGTCAGGCCCCATCCCGCGTAAAAAGGCTGTCCAAACACGCGCGGGCGATGACCCGCCATTATGGCCTCGAACCCCAGTTGCGATGACAGGGTGTAGACCCCAACTGCGCCGTCAAGCAGCGCCCAGGGACTCAGAGGGGTCGCAACCAAGGAGATGCGGTCGTTCGTATGCTCGGGGCCAAAGTATCCGGGTCGATGGCCGCTCAGGGTTTCGGGATGCGATTTGATCAGGACGCGTGCGCCGGGATGCTCTTCCTGTGCGAAGACCAGCATTTCCCGGAACCTTGCATCATCGCCGCTGCTGGCCGTGACCGACGCATCGCCGCGCGTTTGGTCGACAACCAGAACATAACCGGGATCCGGGACAGGTCGGTTCGTGTCAAAGGCGCTGTATTTTGTCAGGTGCCCCTCTTTGAGGCGCGCCATCGCTGCACGGGCGCGGTTCATCAGATGTGTGTCGTCCAGTGGGTGGGTGGCCAGAAGCGTTTCAAGGTCCGACGGGTGCCGCGGGTCAAAATGCGCTCCAGCGTGATCGATGAGCAGTCCGATCGGGGGCTCGCCGCTGCGGCCCGGATGCATGGATCGCAAAAAGGCATCTTCAACCCGGGTTACGGGGGTGCCGTACCGTTTGGCCACGGTCAGGCCCCGATGCGACGTGGGGCTTGCGCCCCAGATCGCGATCCGGTCGTCCGCCCCCGGCCGGCCTAGGGCAAGGCGGTATCCTGCAAGCGACAGTATCCGGCGGATGCGGCGGTTCAGAAAGCCACCGTTATACGCGTAAAGCCGCCCGGGCGGCGCTGGGGCGCCCGGACCGGTCACGGTTTAGCCGCCCGTCAAGGTTGCAACGTTGGCCAGCGGGGTCAGGCCGCCTGTCAGCAACGAGATGGTTTTGGTCCACTGGGCATAAGGTGCCTCGGTCACGTACAGCGTGTCCTGATCCCGGATCACGAAATCGCGGGCCAGGAAAAGCCCGTTGGGTTCGGTCAGGTTCAGAACGTAGACCATGCGCTGCGCGCCCTGCAGGTCGTTCCGTCCAAGGACTTGGTTGGCAATCTCGGACGGTTCGTTACGGAACACGAAAACACCGGTCGGGTCGGCTGATGTTGACACCAGCCCGCCCACTTGCGCGATGGCTTCCAAGGCAGAAAGATCTTGCGCCTCGAAGGGGATCCGTGACTGGTTGCTGGTCGCGCCAAGCGCAGTGAAGGCCCTTGTATCTTCCTCGATCAGGATGCGGTCACCGCCGCGCAGGGCAATATCGAAACTTGGGTTGTCATACAGGTCCTGAAACCAGATGCGTCCCTGATGCTGTCCGCGGATGACGGTCACTTGCGCGATTTCTGGTTCGATGGTCACGCCCCCGGCATTCGCGATCATCGCCGACAACGTGCGGGTCGGCCGTTCGATCGGGTAAACGCCTTGTCCTCCGATCGCGCCAAGCAGCGTGACGGTAGAGCCGTCGCCTGCTTCGCGTCGCACTTCGACCTGCGGGTCAGGGGTTTGTTCATCCAAACGGCTGGTGATGATCTGGCGCAGTTGTTCCGGCGTGTTGCCCGAGGCGCGCACGCGGCCTGCATAGGGAACGAAAATGAAGCCTGCGCTGTCAACCTGCACAAGGTCCAGCGACGTGGCATTCTGCCCTTGGCCCGCCAGCAGGCCCTCTTCCACGTTTTCCCAGATAGTCAGGGTCAGCGAGTCGCCCGGCCGAATGATGTCGGATGTGAGGGTGGACGCGTTCTGGAACGCCTCGCTGAATCCAAGGGCTGGCACAACGGCGGTGGCCCGTGTCACGCGATCGTTCACCGACACGATAAAGGCGTCACCCTGCTTTTGCACGGAGCCTTTGAAAATCTGGGATTTGTTGGGGCCAACCTGCGGCAAGCCGCAACCCGCCACGAACATGCAAAGCGCAAGCGCAACAATGGGTTTCGCCCATTGGACGGTAGGGAGTTTCACTGCTCGGTCTCCTCGACCTTGTTTTTCTGCCTCAGGTTTTTTTTGCAACCTACAGGAATCCAGACCAAAAATCCAGTCTGCACATGCCTGTGGATTAATTCACAACCCGCAACTGTTGCCTTGGCGCCGCTGTGCCCAGACGAAACGCATCGTATGGGTCGTCCGCCGCCAACATCATATCCACGACCTGCCGCAGCAACTGCCGTCGGGCACGCGCAGAGTAAAAACCGCCCGGTAACTGACTGGTCTCCAGAAGATATCTGCGAAAGTCTTTATACGCGCGGCGATCCGGACGGGCGGGCGACTGGAAAAACTGGTGCAGCGGTTGTTCCGACACAAACTCGGGTTTTGCATAGACCGCATGGCCGAACACTTTTAGCGGAATCCCGCGCCACAACACCTGTTGCCCGGCGGTCGAGTTCACCGTCACGGCTGTGCGCGCGTCATCCAGCAGCGTGGCCAGCTTGCCGCCGCGGACATAGTGCACGCGCTTTTCGAGGCCATGTTTGCGCGCCAGCGCACGCATATCCCGCTTGATCGCGCTGCGGCCGTCTTCCAGTGGGTGGGCCTTTATCACAAGGTGATGATGCTTGGGGGCTCCGCGCGCGAACCCGTCCATCAAATCATCCAGAAATTCCGAAATTTTCTCGAAGGGCGAATGCATCTGAAAGCTGGAGTCATGCTCCAGTTGCAACAACGCGAGGTGATATGGAAACCCGCTGGACCGTATGCGCCAGGTCGCGAGGCCGCGTTCCAGCCAATGGATCGGCATCAATAGCAATCGCGCCACGTAAAGCTGGAACTCCTTGGCGACCGTTAGGCTCCGGTGCGGGCGAAAGTTGCGATATTGTCGGTTCCGGAACATCACGAACCAATGATACAGCGCCCCGTAGAACACATGGTGGCGCATATCCCCCCAATGCGATGGCGGCAGGGCTGCTTCCATATCGGATTGCGCAAGGACCTTTTGCATGTCCGTCACAGACATGCGCATCAGCCGCGAATTGCCGTTGCTGCCATTTCGTTCATACGTGACCCAGAACGGGCGCAGGTAACCTTCTTCGAAAACATGCACGCGCAGGCCAAGATCTTGCGCCTTTTGCACGGCCTCTGCATGGATCGGGCGCGTGTCGCCATAAAGCACTATGTCGGTGACGTTCCGGTCCGCGACCAGCTTGCCAAAAGTATCGGGCCAATCCGCTGCCGTGCCGCGATACGGGATGTAGGATTTTGGTTGAAACCAGAAAGCCCGATCGCCCGCATTAAAGCCAACGCGCCACACATCGCATCCCGCAGCCGTTAACAACCGCCCCAGACGGTTGAAGAAGGGGCCATGTGGGCCCTGCAGAAACAAAAACACGCGATGTTGGTCACTGTGCGACGGCATAACCTTTTCCTGATGCCAAATGCGGCATGCAAACCTCGTTACTTCTGCACTAGGGCGAAACTATGACTAAACTGCGCACAGCGGGCAAGGCCAAGCCTTGTCTGATGCGGATCAGCGGTTTACGTCTCCGCACAACAAAGGGTTGGAGACACCAGCATGTTCACGGGCATCATCACTGATATCGGCACCATTTCAGCGCTCGAGCAAAAGGGCGACTTGCGGGCCCGGATTTCAACGAACTACGACACGAATGGCATCGACATTGGCGCGTCTATTGCCAGCGATGGCGTGTGCCTGACAGTGGTCGATCTGGGTGCAGATTGGTATGATGTGGATGTCAGTGCCGAAACACTGTCCAAGACCAACCTTGGCGAATGGACTGTCGGCGCGCGCGTCAATCTCGAAAGGGCCTTGCGCGTGGGGGACGAACTGGGTGGTCACATCGTGTCTGGACATGTTGACGGGGTTGCAGAAGTTGTTTCGGTCGAGGACGAAGGCGACAGCACGCGCGTGGCATTGCGTGCACCCGATGCGTTGGCTCGGTTCATCGCGCCCAAGGGTTCTGTGGCATTGAACGGCACGTCGCTGACCGTCAATGATGTTCAGGGCGCGATCTTTGGGATCAATTTCATCCCGCACACCAAGGAAGTCACGACGTGGGGTGCGGTTTCGGTCGGCGATGCCGTCAATATCGAGATCGACACGTTGGCGCGGTACGTGGCCCGCCTGGCAGAAGCAGAGCAGGCTGCGACCTGATCCTACCGCGTGGCGCAACGGCAAAGTGTCGCCTGTCTGGCA
>CAWUIW010000223.1:0-5624 GCA_963922515.1 uncultured Rhodobacterales bacterium
CATGCCTATATGCCGATCACTGTGAAAGTCGTGACGCAGGCCGAATACGAAGCTTGGCTGGACGGCGCCATTGAGCAATTTGCCGGCAAGCCGCGCGATATCACCGTCGCGTCAAAGTAACCGGGCGCGAGATCAAGACACAGGGTCGGGCCGTGCCCGGCCCCGGGGCCAAGACCTGAAATCATGAGCGACGCAAGCTACAGTGACATTTCAACCCAGCCGGCCGAAGCGGGTTTCGGTGATTATTTCGCGCTGCTGAAGCCGCGCGTGATGACGTTGGTCGTATTTACTGCGCTTGTCGGCATGTTGGCGGCGCCCGTTTCGCTGCATCCGATGGTCGGCTTTTCGGCGATTTTGTTCATCGCTGTCGGTGGCGGGGCCTCGGGTGCCCTCAACATGTGGTGGGATGCGGATATCGACGAAGTGATGAAGCGGACCAAGCGCCGACCCATTCCAGCCGGGAAGGTCACCGGAGACGAAGCGTTTGGCATCGGGATCACGTTATCCGGAATGTCGGTCATGATGCTGTGGCTGGCGACAAACTGGCTCGCTGCCGCCATGTTGGCCTTCACCATCTTCTTCTACGTCGTGGTTTATTCGATGTGGCTCAAGCGGACGACGCCGCAGAACATCGTGATCGGCGGAGCTGCTGGTGCGTTTCCACCTGTGATCGGTTGGATTGCGGCCACCGGGTCCATGTCGGTTGAACCGTGGTTGATGTTCGCCTTGGTTTTCATGTGGACGCCCCCGCACTTCTGGGCGCTCGCGCTTTTCATGCGGTCGGACTATGATGATGCCGGTGTTCCGATGCTTACCGTGACACATGGCCGTCCCGCAACGCGCCTGCACATTCTGGTCTACACCGTGTTGCTGGCCATCCTCGCTATTGGGACTGCATTCACCGCCGTGGGCGGACCGGTTTACCTGTTGGTGGCCGTGGTTCTGAACGCGATGTTTCTTGCGGGAGCGGTCCGCATCTGGCGCCGCAACGAAGCCATCTGCGAAGCGGATAACTTCCGGGTCGAACGCAAGTTTTTCCGCTTGTCGCTTCTGTATCTTGCCGCGCATTTCCTGGCGATCCTGATCGAAGCGGTCCTGAAACCTTACGGCTTGGGAGGCTGGGCATGAGTATCCGCACGACACACGAGCTGCATCAACGTCGGTTTGGGCGTAACCTGGGGGTTGCGCTTGTTTTGACCTTTTTCATTGCCGTCGTGTTCGGATTGACGGTTGCCAAGGTCACCAGCGGCGACTTCGAGCCGCCCCGCGCGGAGGCAACTGGGTGATGGCGCTTCAGGGCCCCAAGAAAACCGTTTTGCAAACCGTCGGTGTGGTGGTTTTCATGGGCGGGCTCGCATGGGCTTCGGTCCCGCTTTATGACTGGTTTTGCCGGGTCACTGGATTTGGCGGCGTGACCGGCGTGGCGGAAGCTGCGTCCGATACCATTTTGGACCAAATGATAACGGTGCGTTTCGATGCATCGTTGGATCGTCACATGCCTTGGGAATTCAAGCCGGTTGAGCGTGAAATGAAATTACGCATCGGCGAGACCGGGCTTGCCTTTTACGAGGCGCATAACCCCACGGACCGGCCGATCGCGGGAACGGCGAGCTTCAACGTGACGCCCTACGAGGCCGGTGGATTCTTTGACAAGATCCAGTGCTTCTGCTTCGAAGAACAGGTGCTGCAACCGGGAGAGCGCGTGCAAATGCCGGTGACCTTCTTTGTGGACCCGGAAATCGTCACCGATCGCGATGCGAAATACGTACACACGATCACGCTTTCCTACACGTTTTACGAAATCGAGCTGCCCGAAAGTCATGCGGCCTTGGACAGCGAAATTGATAAAAAACTGAACTAACACCAGCCGAAAAAGGTGAGGGACAGAACATGGCACATGCCAAGAACCACGACTACCACATTCTAACCCCGTCAATTTGGCCCCTGATCGCCGCCGTCAGTGCGTTCGCCATGCTGTTCGGGGCTGTGCTTTGGATGCACCAGATCACGCCGTTCCTTTTCTTCATGGGGTTGGTTGGCGTGCTGTACACCATGTTCGCATGGTGGAGCGAAACCGTGGCCGAGAACCAGATCGGGGACCATACCCCAGTGGTGATGATCGGCCTGCGCTACGGGTTCGTACTGTTCATCATGTCTGAAGTGATGTTCTTTGTCGCTTGGTTCTGGTCGTTCTTCAAACACGCCATGTACCCGATGGAAGACTACACCGGCTCGCTTTACGATGCACCGCATATCCACGCGGTCAACGCGTTCGATCTGCCTCTGATCAACACGCTGGTTCTTCTGCTATCCGGCTGTGCGATCACGTGGGCACACCACGCACTTGTGCATGAAAACAACCGCAAAGCACTGATCAACGGTTTGGTCATCGGGATCGCCCTTGGCGTTTTCTTTACGGCGCTGCAAGCGTACGAGTACGCCGAGTTGTTGCTGCATGAAGGCTGGGAATTTGGCGGCGACGAATACTACTCGAACTTCTTCATGGCGACAGGTTTCCATGGGTTCCATGTGATCATCGGCACGATCTTTTTGACGGTTTGTCTGTTCCGGGCAATGAACGGTCACTTCACTCCGGAAAACCATGCCGGATTTGAAATGGCAGCTTGGTACTGGCACTTCGTTGACGTTGTCTGGCTGTTCCTGTTCTTCGCCGTCTATCTTTGGGGCGCGCCACACTAAGGCATCTTGCCGGTTGCAATTGCCCGATCAAACGGGTTGAACATGACGCGCGAACGGTCACCGTTCGCGCGTTTTTGTTTGATGAGGACCGTATGGGGCGCGCAGTTTTCTTGATCGCCGTTGGACTTGCCGGCACGGCAATCCTCGTCGCCTTGGGCATCTGGCAGGTCCAGCGTTTGGCTTGGAAGCAAGACCTGCTGACACGTATTGAAACCGAGATCGCCGCAGATCCGGTATCGCTGGGCGAAGACTTGCCGCGCTACGCGCCGGTGGAAGTGTCGGGTCAGTTTGCGAGCGGCCACATCCGGATGTTGGCCTCGCGCAAGTCGATCGGACCGGTCTATCGAGTCATTCGACCTTTTGAAGCGGATTGGCAGGGTCGGATCCTGATCGATACCGGCTGGCTGCGTGAAGGCACACCCGTGCCAGATGTGTCTTCGGCGCCTGTATCTATTGTCGGCAATGTCGATACTCCGAACGAGTCAGACGTTTTCACACCGGCGCCGGACCTGGATCGCAACATCTGGTTTGCGCGCGAAGTTCCGGCGATGGCCGAGGCCCTGGGCACGCAGCCTATTTTTGTGGTGCTTCGGGATCTCCCGGACATCGATGTTGGTGTCACGCCATGGCCCGTTGACACGGTCGGGATCCCAAACGACCACTTGCAATACGCCATCACCTGGTTCTCGTTGGCGGCAATCTGGGTGGCAATGACCTGTTACTTTATTTGGCGCACGCGCGCTAACCATGAAGGCCCCGAAAAATGAAGTATGTATCCACCCGAGGTTCCGCGCCCGTTTTGACTTTCGAAGAGGCGATGCTGACAGGGCTTGCACGCGATGGCGGGCTGTATGTTCCGGCCGAAATCCCGCTGATGTCGGACACGGATATCGCCGCACTCGCCGGGCTGCCGTACGAGGATGTGGCCTTTCGGGTCATGCGCCCATTCATAGGGGACACCTTCACCGATGCCGAGTTCGAGGACATCATTTCCGCCGCCTATGCAGGCTTTGGGCACGCTGCACGGGCGCCTCTGGTTCAGCTCAACGAAAACCACTTTCTGCTTGAACTTTTCCACGGGCCGACGCTGGCTTTCAAAGACTTTGCCATGCAACTCATTGGGCAGATGTTTCAAAAGGCTTTGGCCCGCCGTCAGGATCGGGTCACGATCGTTGGCGCCACAAGTGGCGACACTGGCAGCGCGGCCATCGAAGCGTTTCGCGGGCTTGAAGCGGTGGATGTGTTCATCCTTTACCCTCATGGGCGCGTCAGCGAGGTGCAGCGCCGCCAGATGACCACCCCGGTCGAGGCGAATGTGCATGCCTTGGCTTTGGACGGCGACTTTGATGCGTGTCAGGCGCGGGTGAAGGACATGTTCAACGACTTCACCTTCCGTGATTCCGTGAAACTGGCGGGTGTGAATTCGATCAATTGGGCCCGGGTTCTGGCGCAGGTGGTTTACTATTTTTCGTCCGCCGTTGCATTGGGTGCACCTGGCCGTCCCGTCAGCTTTACCGTGCCGACAGGCAATTTCGGGGATGTGTTTGCTGGCTACATCGCCCGTCGCATGGGGTTGCCAATCAAACGATTGGTTGTGGCCACCAACCAAAATGACATTCTGCACCGGTGTCTGTCTGGCCAAGGATACCGCAAGGGCGAGACCATTCCATCGATCAGCCCATCCATGGACATTCAAGTCAGTTCAAACTTCGAACGGGCGTTGTTTGATGCCTATGACCGCGACGGCGCTGCCGTTGCCCAATTGATGGAAGAATTGAAGTCAGGCGGCGGGTTCGATGTCAGCCAGGGCGCGTTGCAGGCGTTGCAGGAAATCTATGGGTCGGGTCGCGTCAGCGAAGAGGAAACCAGTACCGCCATCTCAAGCTGGCTGGCGGATAGCGGGGAACTGCTGTGCCCCCACAGTGCTGTCGGTGTGAAGATTGCAGAAGACCAGCGCGAAGTCGGAACACCCATGATCACACTGGCCACTGCGCATCCGGCAAAGTTCCCGACCGCGGTTGAGGCTGCGACGGGCGTGCATCCGCCTCTTCCCCCGCGCATGTCTGATCTGTATGAACGGTCGGAACGCGTGACCCGCATCGCAAATGATCTGGCCGCGCTGCAAGACCATGTAAGAAAGAACATCGCTGCGTGACTGTAAGACAAGATCGGCTGGCCAACGGCTTCCAAATAGTTTCCGAAAACATGCCCGGGCTGCAATCAGCCTCGATAGGCATCTGGGTGTGTGCCGGTGGCCGCCACGAGCGGATTGAACAAAATGGTATCGCCCACTTTCTCGAACATATGGCGTTCAAGGGCACAACGCGACGGTCCGCGCTGGAAATTGCGGAAACGATCGAGGATGTAGGCGGCTACATCAATGCGTACACCAGCCGCGAAGTGACGGCCTACTATGCACGCGTGTTGAAAGCGGACGTGGCCTTGGCGTTGGACGTCATCGGGGACATCGTTCTTAATCCGGTTTTCGATCCCAACGAAATCGAAATTGAACGTGGTGTGATCTTGCAGGAAATCGGGCAAGCGCATGACACTCCTGATGATGTAATCTTCGATTGGCTGCAGGAGGAAAGCTACCGAGGGCAGGCGTTGGGCCGCACCATCCTGGGGGAAGTGGAACGCGTCGGGCAGTTTGGGCGCGATGATTTGGCCAATTTCGTCGCTGAGCATTATGGGCCGGAACAAATGATCTTGGCTGCCGCCGGTGCGGTGGATCATGATCAACTGGTTGACCTGGCAGGCGAGATGTTTGGCCAACTGACACCGCGCACCGTGCTGGAGGCAGCCCCGGCCACCTTCACGGGCGGCGAAGTACGCCGGCTCAAAGACCTCGAGCAGGCGCATTTTGCCCTTGCCATTGAAAGCCCCGGCTACCGGGATGACGCAATTTATACCGCGCAGATTTA
>CAWUIW010000224.1:0-5606 GCA_963922515.1 uncultured Rhodobacterales bacterium
GTCTGACGATCTGATTTTGGGTAAGTGGCGGACCGAGGAGGAACAGAACCTATTCGGCAAATTACTGACTTTAATGCATAATAATCTTAATTCTGAAAGAAGTACCACACTAAATACCACCGCACGTGCAATATCCAATCGTTTGCTGGCCCTAAGTAAGTTGGCGAGGCCTACCATCCACTGCGAAGTTTTAACAACATCTAAGACCGCAAAGCACTCTTTAGCAGTCGTCAAACCAAAAGACACAGATTACTGCTCAGAGCCCATTCGTGAACTACGCGGCACCGGCAAGAAAGGGCGGATTCCGGACTTTCTACGCGGGTGCGAAGAGACTGAGCCGAATTGGTGCAAGCAGACGTTCAGATCAGGCTGCGAGGCCCAAATCCGATCACGCCGTTCGCTGCGCCTGTGGCGAACTGGGAAGATGCGGGCTTTCCCGCGGTTCGCTTTCTCCACTTCGCTGACGCAACATTCTCTCGCAGTCGCGGCACATCTTTTGTTGCGCGGCAGCGTCTGTCATCCATCCAGCCATTCAAAGGGCTCGTTCTGGCTTGAGCTGGATCAGAGGCGGTCATCGTTACTTCACGTTCAAGCCGCTGCTTTTTTCAAGGGCAAAAACGATGTCGGAAAACACGCTGAAATGGTCCATGGGGTGCGCGCTCACGCGCATTTTTCAGTCAATTTCGCGCATTGTCTTTCTTGAAAACATCCCTGAAACATGGGCCACGAATATCGGACCTTGAGTGATTTCTTCGGTGTTGCTCCGGCAACGCTTTTTAGGGAACGTGTCTCATGCCCAACTCAACCGCTGAGCGTTTGATTGCCGCCGTGACCGCCTTTGTGCTCGTTGGCTGTGCCGAACGCGGTGTTCTGGAATTTGCGATGCCCGACCCGTCGGCCACAACGCACACAATCTGGGTTGCGAACTTTCGTAGCGATGTTCAAGCGGATGCTAGTGGGGCACCGCCCCGGCCATCGGATCTATCTTTTGAGGCGATCGGTGTTTCGGTGCCAGCGACGCACGCGCCGGGCAAGATTGAATGGCCGGATGGACGACCCGATGCGAGCACCGATTTCGTGACGGTTGGCCAAAGGCAATTTGAGACAATGAGCCGCTTTGTCTCAGATGTCGCGCGCTCTGATCAAGGCGGGCTGAACGAAACCTTAGTCTTTGTGCACGGCTACAATACGCGACATGCCGAAGCTGTTTATCAACTCGCGCAATTTGTGCACGACTTCGAAGTGCCGGTGCCGCCGGTTCTTTTTTCCTGGCCATCCGCGGGGCTCACTGTCGGATATGTTTATGACCGGGATAGCGCGCTTTTGGCGCGGGATGAGCTTGAGGCGACGCTTGTGTCGTTGACGCGCAACGGCCGAAAAGTCGTCTTGGTCGGACACTCCATGGGCAGCTACCTGATCATGGAAACGCTGCGCCAGATCGCGCTGAAAGGCAGCATGGATATAGATCGCAATATCGAATCCATCACGCTGATGGCGCCGGACGTCGATGGAGAGTTGTTTCGTGAACAAGCCATGACCATCGGTGACCTGCCCACTCCTTTTATCATAATGGTGGCCGAACAGGATGGCGCGCTTAGGATTTCGTCTTTGCTCACCGGGCGACGCCCACGACTTGGCGCACAGACTGATCGGAGCATTGTTGGCGACCTTCCCATAACAGTTGTGGATGTCTCTGACCTCGCTGTAGGCGGCGAGTTCAACCACAAGATCGCGACCACTTCGCCGTCGGCCATCGCAATCTTGCGCGGGCTCGCGCAGCAGGGGCCACCAGGTACTGCACCTGACGGTGCGCTGGTGGTTCTGTCGCAACTGGCCCAGTAAGCGCGATTGATGCGATTGGTAGTGTCGCACAAACGCGCATGGTGCGCGCTTTCAGACCGGTTGCGAAATTGCTGGATCAGATGTCTCCTTTGAGGGCCTGCGCCCACTGCCTTTTGCGGCGTGCCTCATTCTCAGAACAGGAGTTCAACATGAACGGTCGGTCGCTAATTCTAACTACAGGAACTCTTGCTCTTACTGCTGGGCTCGCCGTAGCGGATGCACCTAAGTCGGCCAGCCTGCTTGAATTCGGGCCGGAAAACACTCTCTTCGTTGCGGAACAGCTGAGCGGCACCATCCAAGCCTACACGCTGTCGCAAAGCGATGAACCGCCCGAGCAGGATGCAGCATTCAATTTGCTGGACCTGGATCCCTTGGTCAGCGACATTTTGGGCGCGACCGGGCGTTTGGTTTATGGGGACTTGGCGGTACATCCTAAGACGCGTGACGCATATGTTTCTGTGACGGGTACGATCGATGGGGTTGAGACGGGGGCGGTTGTGTCCATTGGCCGCGACGGCACGGTCGAACGGGTCGACCTCGAAGCTCTATCATCCACCAGCTTTGAGCTTGAGGACACTGCCGATGACGATGTGACCTTTTGGCGAGATATTCCCGCCGCGACTTTGACCGTCACCGACTTGGACTACGTAAGCGGTGAGCTTTTTGTTTCGGGGGTATCCACCGGTGAATTTGCCTCGACATTGCGTCGCGTGCCATTCCCTTTTGAGACGACAGCGTCGTCAAGCAGCATCGAAATCTACCATGCGGCCCACAACCAGAATGAAACCCGCGCACCGATCCGTGCCATGACTGTGGTCGATCTGGACGGCGTTGCGACAGCCGTTGCCGCTTATACCTGCACACCCTTGGTGACGATCCCCGTAGACGCGCTGGCGGATGGCGCGCATGTGACGGGCAAAACCATCGCAGAGCTGGGATATGGGAATACTCCGCTGGACGTCATTTCGTTCGACGCTGCAGATCCTCAGGGAAACGTGTTCAAATATGTTTTGGTTGTGAATCGGGAAATGGACGCCGATCTTATCACGCTGGGTGATTTGAGTGCTGCGGCGGCTGGCCCGGGACTGTCCGAGCCAGTGCCTTACCTCGGCGCCACGTCCGGTGTCCGAACGACCCCCTTGCCTTTGTCGGGCGTTCTGCACGTTGCGGATCAAGACGCTCAATTCTTGCTCGCCTTGCGCCGCGATCTCGACACAGGGGCGATGGAGCTGGTGTCGTTCCGGAAAGGATCATTCTTCCGGCTGAGTGACTTCATCAGTGAATACTACTTCCCCGATTACGCTTATGCGGATGATCCGATGTCAACCGGGGTCCGCATGTTCCAGAACCTGCTCAAAGCGGACGAGGGTTTTCCGGGACAAATTCGTCAATGACGTTGCGACGATGCGCGGCTGTTGGTGCGCTTCTGTCCGCAGGATCTCTTGCGCAGGCGGCATGCCCAGTTGCGGAGGGTGTCGTCATCTATCCCACCGCAAAAGTGCTGCCGGAAAACCTTTTGCGAATCTAAGTCTACTACCCGCGCCCTATGAGCGCGGGAGAGGGTTTGCAGCATGTCAGGCTTTTGAAAGGCAATGGAGTGGCTTTGGCGGACGTGTTCCTCACCAATCGCGCGGACCTGTGGTCGCCCGACCGACGACGGCTGACACTACTGCTCGATCCAGGCCGGGTCAAAACCGGTCTGATTGCGAACGAAAATTTGGGCCGGGCGCTGGTTGACGGCGAATCCTACGTACTTGATGTGTCTGGCTCCGCACTCGATAGAACTGGCTGCCCTTTGGGAAAAGACACCCAGCATAGCTTTGCTGTCGAAAACGCAGACACAAACCCTCCTGATCCTGCGCACTGGACCATCGTCACCCCTAGGGCGCACAGCAACGACACCTTGCGCGTAGATCTCGGCAGCGCACATGATCACCTGTCTATGGCGTTCCGCCTTCGGGTTCTGGATAAAAACCGCAACACTGTGCCGGGCGCAATTGCACTAGGACCGGAAGAGGAGCTTTGGGAATTTACCCCGCGTGCAGCATGGGCAGCTGCCCGATATACGCTGGTTATTGACGAACGGCTCGAGCATTTAGCGGGCAACCGGCCCGGGCGGCTTTTTGATAGGCCTTCAGACCAAGCGCCGTCACCCTGGATGGAAAGCTTGGAATTCACTCCGAAGGCTCAGGTGAAACCATGAAAATGTTCAATGCTTGATCGCTTCTTTCAAAATTGGGCCTATGCCGCCCCACCATTCGCTCTGCTCATTCTAGGGTTATATCCCTTTATCGGGCCAAACATAGAGCTGTCCGTTTTCCTGTCATTGCCGATCTATATGGTCCACCAATTTGAAGAGCACGACAACAACCGGTTTGCCGTGTACCTGAATGAGATGATGGGCAAAGAAAGGCGCGGGCTGGCGCCAAGTGACATCTGGATCATAAACGTCGTATTCGTCTGGTTCTTTATCTTGGCTGTGTTTTATCTGTCTATCTCGAACCCGGCTTGGGGAGTCTTGGCTGCCTATGTGTTAGCCATCAATGGGTGTGTACACATTGTTTGGGCGATCAAGTTTCGTACCTACAATCCGGGCCTTTGGACGGCGGTTTTTCTTTTCGTTCCCTGTGCGATCTGGATTTTTCGAGTGGTGCCCGCCCATATGGGGATCCATGCTGTTTCGGCTCTGGTTGTGGTTGTCTAGCACGCCGCAATCATGGTCTTGGCCAGACGCGCTGCCGAAAGACAAGGTTGGAAGGGTGTCACGTGGCAAACACAAGCGCCTTGAGGCAATTCAACATGGATTGCACTTTGTCGGTGCGGTGGACGTCAACGTGGGTTACGAGCCAGCTTTCAACTTGCCAGTCCGGTAACGCAGGCGCGACTTGTTCGAGATCAGGAAGGGTCGTTGCGTAAGACACCGGCAAAAAGCCAATACCTTCTCCACTGCGCAACGCGTCTTCGAGAACTTTTGGATTTGTGGACACAAGCACCAACTGTTCAGGGTCAACATTCCTTGCAAGCCAAACCTCGAAAGGGGCTGCGCTGTGCGCGTCCGGATTGCCGACCAAGACATGGCCGGTCAGGTCTTGCCCCCGCGGCCTACCATGGCGGTCAATGTAAGTGCGGTGAGCAAACAATGCGAATTCCAGCGTGCAGAATGGCTGTACGACGTAGTCCGCGTTGGTTGACTTGGACCCGACGCGCAAGGCGACATGCGCTTCGGCCAATTCAAGACGGGCCAGCTCATCTCCGGTTGTCACGCGTACCCGCGTCTTCGGATGACGGCGACGAAACTCCAGGATGGCGGGCAAAATCAGATCCGTCAGGGGAAAGAGCGTGGCAACGATAACCTCTCCCTGAACATCGGCGCTTTGCACGCGTATCCTGCCAAAGAAATCTTCGAGCATGTCAAAGGACCGCTCGGCAATCTCCATGAACTCCCGTCCGGCATCGGTCAGTTCGTAGCCGCGCCGGTGCCGCAAAAACAGGCGTGTTCCGATTTCCGCCTCGAGCGCATCAATATGTCGGTTCACAGTTGCACGGTGCACACCAAGCTCTTTTGCCGCCTTGCTGACAGTGCCAGAGCGCGCCACACTAAAAGCGGTGCGAATTTCGGTCCAGTGGTCCATCTTGGCCTCCTGAAGCGCATTTATAAGACATTACGTTTATTAAAAGTCCTCTCTTGTCGCATCAGCGCGCATCTCATGCGCTTTTGGTGGTGTTGAGGCACTCCAGGCAGGCGGCTACATCCACTGTATTCG
>CAWUIW010000225.1:0-5580 GCA_963922515.1 uncultured Rhodobacterales bacterium
TATTTCAAAACACAAGAAAGCCCCGCCATCGACTGCACGGGTGTTCTCGGGTGTCGGATGCGGCATCAACCATCGACGCAGCAGAAAACCCATGACCGCGGCTCCGATGATTGTCGCCAGTGTCCGTAGTCCGACCTCGATCAGCAAACTGGGTGTTCCGATCGCCGGAACGGCGGGCAGAACCAGCAAAATCGTCAATGGAAAAAGCGCTGTGCCCAGCACCAGTATTTGCATCATGCGCGCAGGGTCTTGGCGCAAGATGATGGCCAGCGACGCGCCACCTGAAATCGTGGGCGCCGAAGCCGCAAGAACGAGGGCAAGAGCCAGAGGCGTTTGATGCAGACCAAGGACCCACAGGCCAAAGGCGAGCTTCAAAGGCAGGATCACCTGCAGCACAATCACCGCTGGCACACTCCATCGCAGGTCGTCCAAAGCGCCAAATGCGTCCTTGGTCCCAATCCGAAACGCAGTGATCACCAACAAAATGACCACCATCTGGGGCAGGTAAGGGGCCATGGCCGCCGCAAAGCCGGGCCATAGAATACCTGTGGCCAAACCCAGGATCAGTAAAAGACGAGAATGATCGGCACATATCGTGAAAGCGCGTTGCATCTACCTGGTTTGTCGGATGTTCTCCGGAAGCCATGTTGCGATATCAGGCACGGCAATCAAGATGAAGACCATCAACACCATGATCAGGAACATCGGCAGCGCCGCCTTGGTGATGTATCCCATCTCGTGGTTCGTCATGCCTTGTAGCACGAACAGGTTGAACCCGATGGGAGGGGTGATTTGCGCCATTTCAACGACAACCACCACAAAGATCCCGAACCAAATGAGGTCAATGCCAGCGCCACGCACCATGGGCTCTACCACTGCCATTGTCAGAACCACGGCGGAAATCCCGTCAAGGAACATGCCAAGAATGATGTAGAACACCAATAGCGCCATCAACAGTTGAAAGCGGCTTAAATCCAGCACGGCGATCCAGTCGGCAAGGGCGCGCGGAATGCCCGTAAATCCCATGGATTGCTTCAGAAACGCGGCGCCCGCCAGGATCAGTGCAATCATCGCAGAGGTGCGCATCGCGCCCATCAGAGAGGCGGAAAAGCTTTGCCACGTCAGTGACCGTTGCGACGCGGCCAGCAATAGGGCCCCTATCACGCCGATGGCAGAGGCTTCGGTCGCGGTGGCGTACCCCATATACATGGAACCGATAACAACCAGAATGAGCGCGAAGACCGGGATCAGGAACCGCGAGTTTTTCAACTTGTCCGCAAAGCTCATCCCACTTTCGACTTTTGGGTTCCAGTTGTTTGACGTTTTCGAAACAACGGCCACGTAAGCCATGAACATCCCAGCCAGGATCAGGCCCGGGAACACGCCCGCGAAAAAGAGTTTGGTTATGCTTTCGTTGACCGTGACTCCATAGACGATCAACGCAAGCGATGGCGGAATCATAAGCCCGAGCGTGGCCGCCCCGGCCAGCGTCCCAATGACCATGTTTTCTGGATAATCCCGCGCCCGCAGTTCCGGGATAGACATTTTTCCAACTGTCGTCAGCGTTGCTGCAGACGAGCCTGAGACGGCGGCAAAGACCGTACATCCCACGATGTTGGTGTGCACCAGCCCGCCGGGTAGGCGCGCCAGCCACGGCGAAAGACCACGAAACATATCTTCGGACAACCGGGTGCGAAACAGGATTTCCCCCATCCACACGAACATGGGCAAGGCGGTCAGCGTCCAGCTAGAGGAAGAGGCCCAGATCTCCGAAACCATGTTGGCGCCGGTTTGCAGGTTCTTTGTCGTCAAGAACTCGGACGCAATCCAAGCGCTGCCGATCAGGGAAAGGCCCACCCAAAGGCCCGAGCCAAGCAGCACGAAAAGCGCAATGATGAGGATCAGTGTGATTGTGACGATGGTCATTCTGCGTGGCTTTCGATTGTGTCACGCACGATCCGGTGTTCGCCGCGCAAGATGAGATGAAGCAGGTTGTCGAGCATGCACAGCGTCAAAAGTGCGCCACCAACAACCATGACGGATTGCGGGATCCAAAGGTGCACGGCGTCTTGGCCCTGACTGACTTCTTTAAAGCGCCAAGAGAAATAGACGAACTCGTAGGCGTAGTAGGTGAAATAGGCGCTGATCGCCGCGCCAACGCTAAAGCACCACAGCTCCAGCGCGTATTTGATGGGTGCGGGGACGGCATTGAGAATGATAGAGACGCGAATATGCGCGCCGCGCCCCAACGCATTGCAAAACGCAAAGAATGAAGCGGCGGCCATGGCATAGCCCGCGTAATTGGGCGCGCCGGGGAACACCTCACCCGTCCATCTGGCCGCCATTTGAAGAACGATCAAGGCAAGGATGGATATCAGGCAGAGCGCGGCAATCACCCCGCTGAGGCCATAAAGAAAGTCGAGAACACGGCGCAGTGCAGCCATGGGAACATCTCCGGTCGCGGTGCCGACGACCTGCGCCAGCACATCAAATTGGATGGAAAGGCTGCGGCCCGAACCGGGTCCGGGCCGCAGCAAAAACCTTAGTTTGCGGTGTAGGCGTCGATGATGGCTGCGCCATCTTCGCCGGCTGTTTCCAGCCATTCAGCGGCCATAACGTCGCCAATGGCTTTGAGTTCTTCGACCAGTGCCTCGCCTGCCGGGCCTACTGTCATCCCGCCATCTGCCAGCCCGTCCATCGTGAACTGGGTGTAGGCGATGGCTTTTTCGAGCCCGGACGCGGCTGCGGCATCGGCGCAGCCTGTGATGATTGCCTTGTGGGCGTCGGACACATCGGCCCAGACTTCCGAGTTGATCATCACGCTGTTGCGCGGCAACCAAGCGTTCACTTCATAGAAATGTGTCAGGCTTTCCCAGACTTTGCGGTCATATCCGGTAGCGCCCGATGATACCATCGACTCGGCCACGCCAGTTGCAAAAGCCTGGCTGATTTCGGCGGCCTCGATGGTCACCGGCAGCATACCGGTGAGCTCGGCCAACCGCGCTGTGGTCGAGTTATAGGACCGGAACTTGATGCCTTCCATATCGGCAACCGCATTGACTTCTTTCTTGAAGTAAAGGCCCTGCGGCGGCCACGGAACCGAGTACAGCAAGGTCAGGTTCTGTTCGGCCAGAACCGCGTCTATCGTCGGACGCGCTATCTCGGCCAATTTCTCGGCATCGTCAAACGATGTCGCAACGAATGGGACGCTGTCATACGAGAACACTGCATTTTCATTGGCATGTGCCGACAACAGGCGCTCGCCAATCGGGACCTGACCGGTCTGAATTGCGCGTTTGATGTCTGCACCCCCGAACAACGACCCACCCGGGTGGGTCGTGATGCTGATGTCGCCGCCTGTTCCATCGGTCACGCATTGTGCAAAGACGGCTGCATTTTCCGAGTGGTAGTTCGAGGCCGAGTAAGCCAGCGGCATGTCCCAGCTTTCTGCAGCCAGTGCAGGCATGGCCAAGCCGGCCACCGAAAGGGCCAGAAGTGAAGTTGAAAATTTCATGATAGTACTCCCTGGTTGGTTATGGGTTCGGCGAACCGGCCCGGCGCATATGGTGTCAGGTCCATGTTGGGCGCTTGGCCGGTAATGAGTTGAGCCAACAGCCGCCCGGTTTTGGGGCCAGCCGTTAAGCCAATGTGGTGATGTCCAAATCCTGTGAAGATCCGCGAATTGCGCACTTCGCCGATCAACGGCAAAGAGTCCGAGGGCGCGGGCCGGTGTCCTTGCCATTCAATTTCGTCATCCCATGTCATGTTGGGGAAGGCGGCCTTGGTTTGCCGACGCAATAATGCGAACGGGGCTTTGGATGGGCCAGCGTCCAATCCGCCGAACTCCAGGATGCCCGCGCAGCGCACACCTTCGGACATGGGGGTGGCGACAAACTTGCCAGACGCCACCATCACCGGGTGCGTCGGGCCTCCGACGGCGCCCTTGAAAACAATGTGATATCCGCGTTCTGTCTCCAGCGGCACATTGATCCCAAGTTGAGACATCAGAGATTTTGACCATACACCGGTCGTCAAGACAGCCGCGTCCGCCGATATGGATCCTTGGGTCGTTTTCACGGCTGTGAAACGGTCGTCGGTCAAATCAAAGCCGATCACGTCTGCGGTCACAACCGCGCCGCCCAACCTTGCTACTTCGCGCCCCAACGCGCTCACATACCTACCGGGGTCGCGCACGTAGCCGTGATTGGGCACTGAGGCAAGAAATGTGATGTCCGGAGACAGGCTGGGATCAAATGCATGTACATCTGGCCCTTCGCGCAGTTCGGGCGCCATCCCATACATGGCGCGAAGGGCCCATGTGTAAGCTTCGGCCTCGTATGCGCTGCGCGTTCGATAGGCGAAGGAGTAGTATCCGTCTTGCAGCCACCTCTCCGCAGGGGTGCCCTTGGAAAGGGCGCGATGCTGTTCGACCGTGTCAGTCACGATGGGCGCAAGACCGGCAGCGATCCTTTGCGTATCTGCGTCATTCGCGTGCGAGAGGTATTTGCGTAACCACGGAAGAAGCTTGAGCGCGTAGCGCCAACGCAAGAACAAGGGCGCGTCCCGGTCGATCAATAATTCGGGCGCCTTTTTGATCAGGCCGGGCCCCGTCACCGGAACCATCGATACGGCGGCGAGCACACCCGCATTGCCTTGGCTTGTCCCACTGGCCCATCCGGCCCGATCGATCACGGTCACCTGAACGCCGGACCGCAGCAACCACAAGGCGGTGCTTGCTCCGACGATACCTCCACCGATGACGATCACATGTTGCGACATGATTTCTCCGATTCTTAAGGAACCAGCATTGGCAACTCTGATGATACGTCAACAAATTATTGACATTTTGATTGCGATTTGGCTTTTATACCGTATGAACGATGATTTTCTAGGACCCGTTGTCAGCTCGGCGCATCTTGCGTCTGGGAGCTTTCCAGAGATCAGCGAAGTCGAGTTCGCCCTGACGCTCGCCAACAACGCTTTTCACCGTTGGATGGTGCGGTGCATGACGACGGCCGGGTACGACGAGCTTTCGCCATTGGAAGTCCTTGTGCTGCACACGGTCTTTCACCGAGACAAGCCAAAGAAACTCGCTGACATCTGCCTTGTTCTCAATATTGAAGACACACACACGGTGAATTATGCGGTGCGAAAGCTTAAGTCCGCAGGTCTGGTCACCGAAGGCCGGGTCGGCAAGGAAAAGACCGTTCAAGCCACCGACCTTGGAGCGCAAGCTTGCCAAGACTATCGGCAGGTGCGCGAAAGCCTATTGCTGCGCAGCCTGAAAGCGCTGGATCTGGACCCGGGCGACGTTAGCAAGCTAGCCGCGCTGATGCGACTGATGAGTGGTCAGTACGACCAGGCCGCGCGCGCAGCCACCACGTACTGAGGCGCTTGCCAAGCCGGGGTGACTTTGGCTAGGTCACGCCATGATTGGCATCTTGATGTTGGACACCGCGTTCCCAAGAGTGATCGGGGATATCGGAAACCCGGAAAGCTTTGATTTCCCGGTCCGATATCACGTGGTTCCAGGAGCCAGCCCAGATGCCATCGTACGCGGCGACACGGCGCCGTGGGTCC
>CAWUIW010000226.1:0-5547 GCA_963922515.1 uncultured Rhodobacterales bacterium
CCGTATTCATTGCGAGCACGTCGGGCAGCACGCGCTCCTTCAGTGCGTCGCCGGCAAAACTGTCGATCATCTTGGCGCACATGTTGTGGATTGACAGAAACGCCGCGACAGACGGGCAGGCCATGCTGAGCGCTTCGAACACCAGCGTGGCGTCCAGCCGCGACAGGCCTGCGCCGCCCGCGTCTTCGCTGACATACAGGGACCCAAATCCAAGCGCGGCAATTTCGGGCCACAGCGCCTTTGGAATGGTCCCGTCTTTTTCCCAAGCCTGGGCATGCGGTGCGATATGCTCCTGCCCAAAGGCATAGGCCATATCGAAGATCGCCGTTTGTTCTTCCGTCAACGCGAAATCCATCGGTTTCCTCCCAGAACGCTGTGAATTGAACGACTGTTTATTTCTTCATTCTTACAGAAATTTTGCAAGACTTCCCAGATCGAAAGATCACTGCGCCATGTCCGCCGTTTGCGCGGCACTAGCGCCGGTCACTGAGAATCTGACGCGCCACCATTGCCACGAAGAAGGCGCCCGCGGGCCAGAGAAACCACAGTGAACCATTCCAACTGAAAAGATTGATGCAAGCCAGCGTGACCACGATGATCGCGCCTCTCAGACTCCATACCGGAAAGCGGTCTGTGGCGTATCTGGGCGCCAACGTAAGAGCAATGAAAGTGCCTGCAAGCAGAACGGGCCACTGAGCCCAAACCCCGCCGCCTGTGACAAGGTTGATCACGACCGTCACGCCCGCCACAAGGCCAAGGATCTTTACGACTCGCGGGGCGTGCTGCTTTGCCACGGCATCGACCTGGGATACCGTGTCGGCCAGGATCACTTGAGGATCTGCAGCAGGCACGCGTTTCGGCGCGGATTTGGCAGGTTTGCCATGGGTGATTTGATAAACGTCGACATCTTCGGTGAAGTTCTTGGGCCGTTTTTGGCCAAGATAGTCAAACCCCACCGACAATTTGGCATGGACCTGATCGTACACCTGCCGCGAGACAAGCACATGCCCGGGGGGCGCCATAGTTTCCAGGCGGGCCGCCAGATTCACGCCTTCGCCCAACAGATCGTCGCCATCCACCATGACATCGCCCAAGTGAATGCCGATCCGAAATCGCATCGGATTGACAGAGGTGGCCTCGGTTGCGCCCAGTTCCTGCTGCACTTCGATCGCGCATCGCACCGCTTCCACCGGTGAAGGAAACTCAGCAATTAGCCCGTCACCGGCAGTGTTCGCGATACGACCTTTGTAGCGTTCTATCAATCGTTTGAAGACTTGGCGCGACGCCCGCAAAGCCGACAAGGCGCCTTCTTCGTTCACAGCCATGGCGTGGCTGTACCCTTCGGCATCGGCCGCTAGAATTGTCGTGAGCTTTCGTTCGATTTGCTCGGCCATCATGCAGTTCCGGTCTGGTGGTGATTTTGAACAGCTTGCGGATTTCATGCCGGACAGCAAGCATAAGGCAAAAAAAACGCCCCGGTTGGGGCGCCTTGCGTCTTGGTCTTAGTCACGGCTCACAGCAGTCGCACCTTGGTGCCCAAGGCTGTGAGTTCAAACAGTTCCGAAATGTGTTGGTTGTACAGACCGATGCAGCCGGATGAGCTGAGACGACCGATTTTGCGCGTGTCGTGCGTACCATGGATAAGGTACGCCGGCCATGTCAGGTACATCGCGTGTGTGCCCAGCGGGTTGCCCGGTCCGGCTTCCATGAATTCCGGCAATGTCGGGTCGCGTTCGCGCATATTCTTTGTGGGCGTCCATGTGGGCCCGACGCGCTTGCGCACAACTTCTGTATAGCCACGGCGGGTCAGTTCCTCGGACTTGGGCACAGACGAGGGGAACAACCGATATGTGTACCCATCCGCGCCCCAGTAGTGCACCGCGCGGCTCGTGATGTCGCACAGGATACAGCCAACGCCCAGACTGTCGAAATGGTCTTCCCAATGCTGGGCCGAAAATGAAGACGCGTTGCGGCGAACACCATACGTGTCTTCAATGGGTGCTTCTTCGCTTGGGAAGGCGTCCTGCGTGTCCTGTGCGCGCAGGATGGTTGGGGTTGCCAAGGCCGTGGCAACACCGAAAACGGCGCTTCGACGCGTGATCCGAGCATCTGTCATGGCGGGCCTCATTGATATTTTGGCGTTTGTTTACAAGACCGCGCCCCTTTTGGCCAAGCCCACAAAGCGCGAATATGCCGATGTCACGGGAATGTCAGTGCCTTTTGGGCGCCGACGCGCCTGCCTTCAGGCGAATTTTTGGGACAGTTCCGCCATGGATCGTTCCGGTTGACCAAGCAACTCCAACGCGTTCGCTTCGTTTTGTTGGATGATCGGTACGACGGCATCAAAGTCCTGCCAAGATCGTTCTACCAAACGCGCCAGCGACATAGAAACGTCAGTCGGTGCATAATAGACCACCAGGGTTTCAACTCCGGTCGCAGCAAATACGTCCGCTTTGCGGGCCTGCAATTTCAGGATTTCGACGTAGTTCGCCTCCATCCCTTTGACCTCGGAAAGGTCAACAAGCTGTTTTTGTCCGGGCGCGCAATCCGGGTCTTTGGCATAGGCTTCAAAAGCCATCATCGTTTCCGAGACAACCGCGTGACCTGAGTACTTAACGTAAACCAGTCCGCGCTCACGGAAAATGCGGTATGTTACAGGCATTCTGTGATTATTCAGTCTTGAACGGCAGTCACTCCACCGCGACGGATAGTCAGATTTCGCCTGTCTGTCGACCTGTTTTCCTGAAATTGTGCCCCCGGTGCTTGACCGGGGACAGCCGTTGTTCAGTGATCGAGGAACTCGCGCAGGCTCACGTGACCGTCCCGGTCGGCGTCGTACTCGGCCAACAAAAGGCGCGCTTCTTGCGGTGGAACGCAGGCCTGGGTCACGCCATGGACCGCCTCGTTTTCCAGCTTCGCGATGCATGCTGCGGACAAGGGGGCTTCGGCATCGGGTTCTTCAAGCAGCCAAGTCAGTTCGACTGAATAGAATTCGTCCGTTGTGACAAAACCGTTTTCGTTCTGGTCCAGCTCAAGGAAATATGCCGCCCGTTCGCGCAAGATAAACGCTTCGAACTCAGTGTAGCCAACGGATCCATCGGCATCACCATCGACGCGCGCCATGGTTTCGGCGGCGAGATCCTCGGCTGTGCAAGGATCTTCAGGCTCTGCGCCGGCGGCGCAGCCGACCGGTGGCTCATAGCCGTCTTCCTCAACAAGGAAGCGGACATATTCGGTTTGGGTGATGGCCCCATCGCCGTCTTGATCCAGCTCTGCAAAGTATAGGCGCACCTCGGTTGACGAGGCAACGACGGGGGATTGGAAACTGCCCCAGTACAGCGCGGCAAGGATGAGCAGCGGCAACAAGTAGATCGAATTGCGGGAGAGCATCCCGAGAGAGGGGAAACGCATTTGACTTTCTCCGGTGTTTGGTTGCGGGGGTGCGCCCGCCAACTCCCGGTCAATCCCTTGACGAATGAGGTCGCTCATGGTGGATCCGCGTGCATGGCATGCCTCGGCCAAACGAGACTTCAGTTCATGGCTGACGCGGATTTCGATGCTTTCAGACTTTTTCGACATGGTGTGATCCTACCAGAATAGGCGGCGGTGGTCAGCAGAGTGGGACCGCAAAAGCCGGCAAAACAGGGCGGATCGTGTCAGGATTTGCCGAAAATCGTGTCCGGACACGGCGTCCGTACGCCGTCGGGGGCCAGTCTTGGCCCGGTAGGGGCGGAATCAAAAAGGGGCGCCGCGTGGGCACCCCTTGGTGATGGATTAGGCAGGCTGGCGCCGTCATTCCATTGGTTTGAAGTTGAATTCGCCGCCTTCCTTGATGCCTGAAGGCCAGCGCGAGGTGACGGTTTTGGTGCGTGTGTAGAACTTGAACGCATCCGGGCCGTGCTGGTTCAGATCCCCGAACACGGATTTCTTCCAGCCGCCAAATGTATGGTAGGCCAACGGCACCGGGATCGGGACATTGATGCCGACCATGCCGATATTGATGCGATTGGCAAAGTCGCGTGCCGCGTCGCCATCCCGGGTGAAGATCGCGGTCCCATTGCCGTATTCGTGGTCCATCGCCAGCCCAAGCGCTTCTTCATACGATCCGGCCCGCACCGTCGACAAAACCGGTCCAAAGATCTCTTGCTTGTAGATGTCCATGTCCGGCGTGACCTTGTCGAACAGATGCGGTCCGACAAAGAACCCATCTTCATAGCCCTGCAGTGAGAAATCGCGGCCGTCAACAACCAGCTCTGCGCCCTGATCGACCCCGGATTGCACGAGACCCAGAATTTTCTCTTTGGCTGCCCCGGTCACAACGGGCCCGTAGTCGATGTCGTCACCGGCCGTGTAGGGACCCACTTTCAGCTTCTCGATGCGTGGTACCAGCTTTTCGATGAGCCGATCGGCCGTTTCGTCGCCCACCGGCACGGCCACCGAAATGGCCATGCAGCGTTCGCCCGCCGCGCCATAACCCGCGCCAACCAAGGCGTCCGCAGCTTGGTCCATGTCCGCATCCGGCATGACAATCATGTGGTTCTTTGCGCCGCCAAAACACTGGACTCGTTTGCCATGCGCACAACCCTTGCCATAAATGTACTCGGCAATGGGGGTCGAGCCGACAAAGCCGATCGATTGGACCACCGGATGCTCCAGAAGGGCATCCACGGCTTCCTTGTCTCCGTTGACCACTTGCAAGATGCCCTTGGGCAGGCCAGCTTCTTCCATCAACTCCGCCAGCATCAGTGGTACAGATGGGTCGCGCTCCGAAGGTTTCAGGATAAAAGCGTTGCCACATACGATGGCTGGGGCAAACATCCACATTGGGATCATCGCCGGAAAATTGAACGGGGTGATCCCCGCAGTCACGCCCAAGGGCTGGCGCATGGAATACATGTCGATGCCGGGACCGGCGCTGTCGGTGAACTCCCCCTTCAGCATCTGCGGCGCGGCGATGCAGTATTCGCAAACTTCCAAGCCACGCTGAACGTCGCCTTTGGCATCGGGAAAGGTTTTTCCGTGT
The DNA here is from genome assembly GCA_963922515.1 of uncultured Rhodobacterales bacterium. Classification (GTDB taxonomy): domain Bacteria; phylum Pseudomonadota; class Alphaproteobacteria; order Rhodobacterales; family Rhodobacteraceae; genus JACOMT01. Next base: position 5,024 of record CAWUIW010000226.1, read on the forward strand.
TCGCGGCTCAGCGCTTCGGCCAGCTTGTCCATGTCACGGTTCAGCAGGTCGACGAACTTCATCATCACCCGCGCCCGGCGTTGCGGGTTGACAGCCCCCCATGCCGGCTGGGCCGCTGCAGCGATATCGATGGCTTTTGCCACTTCCGCTGTGCTGGCCAATGGCACGCGCGACTGAACTTCGCCGGTTGCCGGATTGAAGACATCTGCGAAGCGTCCGGACGTTCCGGCAACATGCGCACCATCAAGATAATGACTGAGATCTTCCATCGCTTAGCTCCTCCAAAGACGGTTTGCAGGCAGGATAGGCTTGCATTTTTTGCATGAACAGGGGCAAGATTCCAAAAAGACTTTGCAAAATCGCAGGCAACGACACAACAATGACGAGGTTGAGCATGACCCCCCAATGGGACGACATGAAGGTTTTTCTGGCTGTGGCGCGCGAGGAATCCCTCTCTGGTGCGGGACGCATTTTAAAGTTGGATCCCGCCACCGTGGGTCGGCGGATCGCACGGTTGGAAGCCG
>CAWUIW010000227.1:0-5530 GCA_963922515.1 uncultured Rhodobacterales bacterium
AACCCCTGACCTCTACAATGCCATTGTAGCGCTCTCCCAGCTGAGCTAAGGCCCCAGATCGAACCCGTCGGGTCCGTGTGCGGCGCGGCTTACGCGCTTGCCCGGGCGGGATCAAGGATAAAGTGCCCCGCCCAAGTTTCTTTGTGTCATTCGTCGTCTTCGGACGCAACGTCGGCCAGATCGTCGAGCGAAACGTTATCCTCGTCATCGTCGTCTTCAAGCACGTCATCGCCCAGATCGACATCGACATTGTCGTCTTCTTCCAAGACCACATCATCATCGGCCATTTCGTTGGCTTTTGCCTTGAGTGTGGCCGCATCTTCGTTGTCAGCCGCGATCATGCGGCTTTTGGTGGCGTCCAGTTCAACCACTTCACCCGTGTACGGGCTGACGATCGGGTTGCGGTTCAGGTCGTAAAACCGTTTGCCGGTTGTCGGGCAAACGCGCTTTACACCCCATTCTGCCTTGGGCATGCCATATCCCTTCTGAAAACTGCTGAGTCGTATCGACGATTCCGCGCACTTGCCATAGGACTGGTGCACTGTCAAAGTCTTTGGCCCACGGAAGCTGATCCCTCACGCATGACAGACTATACCTTGCCTGGTGAGCCTTCGATTGCTCTGGTCCTCCGCCGGTCGGCACGGGCGCGGCGGATCACCTTGCGCGTGTCCCAGCTTGATGGTCGCGTCACGCTGACCCTGCCGCAACACACCAGCCCGGCGGAAGCGATCGCCTTCGCCAAAAGCAAGCGGGACTGGATCATGCGGAACCTCGCCCGACAACCATCCTTTGTGCAGGTGCAAATCGGAACGACGCTGCCGGTCGAGGGCCGTGAGTGCCAGGTGCAAACCGGGTCTGGTCGCGCCGTGCGCTTCGAAGAGGGCCGTATTTTTGTCCCGGGCGGCAAACCAGTCGCCGCAACCGTGCGCGGCGCTTTGAAGGAACGCGCCCGGGCTCGGCTCGCCACGCTTTCGGACGGATATTCCGTGCGCCTTGGCCTACCGTATTCGCGGATCACTCTGCGCGACACCCGGTCCCGTTGGGGATCATGTACAAGCGACGGAGGACTGATGTACTCATGGCGTCTGATTTTATGCCCGCCGGACGTCATGGCTTATGTCGCTGCGCACGAAGTGGCGCATTTGGCCGAAATGAACCACTCGCCTGCGTTCTGGTCTGTGGTTGAGCAGTTGTTTGGTCCCTACGCTCTACAAAGATCTTGGTTGCGCGAAAACGGCGCGAAATTGCATCGCTTTCGCTTCGAGGATTGACGCGGACAGAGTTTGTGATCACAAATTTCCCATGATCATAAATCCAAAACCGGCAGAAGCGCTGCCCGTCGCACATGACCGGGTTTATCGCGGCCTGCGTTCCCGGATCATGCAAGGTGACATCGCCCCGGGTCAGGCATTGACCTTGCGCGGTATCGGCAAAGACTACGATGTTTCCATGACCCCTGCGCGCGAGGCCGTGCGCCGGCTGGTCGCCGAAGGCGCGTTGTTCCTGTCTAGCTCTGGCCGCGTGTCGACACCGGAACTTTCGAATGAGCGGATCGAAGAGCTGGCGGCTTTGCGCGCACTGTTAGAGGTTGAGCTGGCCAGCCGAGCCTTGCCAAGGGCCCATATTGCATTGATCGATCGATTGCAGTCGATCAATGCCACCGTGTCGGACGCCGTGTCGAACCGCGACGCCGTGGCTTACATTCGTGCCAACCTAGAGTTTCACCGCACGCTCTACTTGCGGGCGCAGGCCCCTGCCATGCTGGCCATGGCAGAGACGGTTTGGTTGCAACTTGGTCCGACCATGCGTGCGCTCTACGGTCGTTTGCGGCGCAGTGAGCCGCCGCATTTTCACAAACTAATTGTGGCCGCATTGAAGGCGGGTGATGAACCGGGCCTGCGGCTTGCTGTTCGATCGGACGTCACACAAGGCCTGCGGATGTTGGCCAGCTAGGCAGCCAGCCCTTGCTTGCCCATATCCAGAAATTTCTGCCGTCGCGATGTGACCAGCTCCTGGCCACTTTGTGATGTTAACTCGTCCAGCATGGCTTGAATGGCATTGCCGACAGCTTCGATCGTGGCCAAGCGATCCCGGTGCGCGCCGCCCAACGGTTCTGCGATGACGCGATCTGCCACGCCCAAACGCTTTAGATCCTGTGCGGTCAGGCGCAGGGCCTCTGCCGCTTCGCGCATTTTTTCAGCGTCTTTCCAAAGGATGGAAGCGCAACCTTCCGGGCTGATGACCGAATAGATCGAGTGCTCCAGCATGGCCACCTTGTTGGCCGTTGCGAAAGCCACGGCACCGCCGGATCCGCCCTCGCCGATCACAACCGAAATCAGCGGAACGCCAATCTGCAAACACGTCTCTGTTGAGCGTGCAATCGCTTCTGATTGCCCGCGTTCTTCGGCCCCTTTTCCAGGGTATGCGCCAGGGGTATCCACAAGGGTGATCACCGGCAGACCAAATCTGTCTGCCATTTGCATCAGGCGAATGGCCTTGCGATAGCCTTCTGGCCGCGCCATGCCAAAGTTTCGCGCGATACGCGACTGGGTGTCATGGCCCTTCTCGTGGCCGATAACCATAACTGGGGTGTCGTTGAAACGCGCAAGGCCACCCAGAACGGCATGATCATCTGCAAAATTTCGATCACCGGCCAGTGGAGTGTATTCGGAAAACAGTGCGTCAATGTAATCGCCGCAATGGGGCCGATCCGGATGGCGGGCGACCTGACATTTTCGCCATGGTGTCAGTTTCTTGTAGAGATCGGTCAGAAGTGCGGCGGCCTTGGCATCAAGGGCTGCGGCCTCTTCGGTGACATCCATATCTTCGTTGGCGCGTGCCAAAGCACGGAGTTCTTCGGCCTTACCTTCGATTTCAGCGAGCGGTTTCTCGAAATCCAGATACTGTGTCATCGGGTTTCCTATGGTGCAGCGATGCCGGATATATGAACTTCCGCCCGGCAAGTTGCAACTCGGCAAGATTTGTCGGGTGCGGTCATGTCAAAGTGAGGCAGGCAACGGAGCGCAAGGTTCATGACCGGACAATACGAAGACAGGCTATTGCGGGTTCTGTCCTACATCCATGACAACCCGGCGGGCGACTTGTCGCTTGATGCATTGGCAGATGTCGCTGCGATGTCGCGGTTTCATTGGCACCGTGTCTTTCATGCGCTGACCGGTGAAACCTGTGCCGAGGCCGTGCGCCGCATTCGGGTCAGTCGGGCCGCATTTTGGCTCGTTCAAACCGACGATCCGGTGCACCAGATTGCACGTCGTGCGGGATATGAGAACACGGACAGTTTCGCTCGTGTCTTCAAGGATCAGTTTCGAGTGTCGCCCAGTGCGTTTCGACGATTGCGGGGCGCGTTGTCAGCACCAGTTCATCAACCGATAGGAAAATCAGATATGTACTCTGTTAAAGTTCAGGACCGCTCGGACATGCGCTTGATCGCGCAGCAGCATGTCGGCCCGTATCAAGAGATATCGCAGGCGTTTGAAAAGTTGTCCGCAGTTGTATCATCGCGAGGGCTTTGGCCCAGTGTATTGGGCACCACGGGCATCTACTATGATGACCCATCCATGGTGGCACCCGCGGACTTGCGAAGCCATGCAGGTTTCATTGTTGGGCCCGACCTGGCCATACCGGACGACTTGGAAGAGGTGATTGTCCCGGGCGGCGCACATGCCGTGCTGCTTTTGGAAGGGCCCTATACCGGCCTGCCTTCGGCATATGATTACCTTTATGGCGCATGGCTGGCATCGTCTGGCCGCGAGCCGGCAGACCGGCCATCGTTCGAGGTTTATTTGAATTCCCCGATGGACGCGGCGCCAGCAGACCTGCGAACGGAGGTCTGCCTGCCGCTCAAGGCTGCCTAGATCAACGGGATCATCGACATCAAAAGCAATCCTGCCATCGCCCAGTTGAACTGGGCGAGGCGGCGCGGTTCGGTCAACCAGCGAGCCAGTTGCTGGCCCAACACAGTCCATGTGCTGACGCAGGGCAGGTTGATCGCGCCGAAAACGAGGCTGACCAAGGCAACGGCCAGCAGAGACTGGTCAGGCGCGTAGACAGAAATTGCCGACAAGGCCATGGCCCACCCTTTCGGGTTGACCCATTGAAAGGCTGCGGCCTGAAAAAAGGTCATTGGTTGGCCGGACTTGCCGGCATCGCCTATCTGCGCGGCAGTTGCGATCTTCCATGCAAGATAAACAAGGTAGGCGATGCAGGCTGCTTTAAGCACCGTATACGTTGCCGGCAGCAGTTCGAACAGTTGAGCAAGGCCGGCGCCGACCAATAAGACCATAAAAGTGAAGCCAAGACCGATCCCCAGCATGTGCGGGATCGTGCGGCGAAATCCGTAGTTGGCGCCAGAGGCCATGAGCATAAGGTTGTTAGGTCCCGGCGTGATAGACGAAACGAAGGCGAAAAGGGCAAGGCCAGCAAAGAGTTCATAAGACATTTGCAATATCTCGCCGAATTTGGCGCAAATGAAATTGCGTTTTGCTAGAAACTGCGCAAAGTTTCGCAATTAATGGCGAAGATTGACGGAATTGGCCGACAAATATTGCGTGTTCTGGCGCAGAATGGCCGGATCAGCAACCTGGAACTGGCCGATCGTGTTGGCCTGTCGCCCTCGGCTTGCCTGCGGCGGGTGCAAGAGCTCGAACGCGCAGGTGTCATCTCCGGATACAAAGCTGTCTTGGATCCCGGCGCTATGGGCGTCGGATTTGTGGCATATGTCGGGGTCGGTTTGGATGACCACAGCAAAGCCGCTCAGCTCGCTTTTGAGCAGGCGGTATCTGAAGCGCCGGAGGTCATCGAATGTCACAACATCACGGGAACGGTGGAATACTTGCTGCGCGTCGAAACGAAAGACCTTGCTGCGTACAAGGCCTTTCACTCCGATGTGCTTGGCGTGGTTCCCCACGTCAACGCCATCACGTCTTATGTTGTCATGGGGTCGCCGAAAGATCTGCGCGCCTAATCCCTAGCCTGTGATCATTTCGGCTTGTTTCACGATCACTTCGGCTTGTTTGATGGACGCGATGTCGACCAGACGGCCCTTGTAGACCGTCGCGCCTTCGCCCTTGGCTTTGGCGTCTTCCATCGCGGCCAGGATTTCGCGTGCTTCAGTGACTGCTGCTTCCGAAGGTGTGAAAACCTCGTTTGCCAGCGCAACCTGCTTAGGGTGGATCGCCCATTTCCCGACCATGCCAAGCGTCGCAGACCGGCGTGCTTGGGCGCGGAAGCCCTCGTCATCGCTAAAGTCACCAAAGGGCCCGTCGACAGGCAAAACGCCGTGGGTTCGGCACGCTGCAACAATCGCGGCTTGGGCCCAGTGCCATGGATCGGACCAGTGTTTCTGCCCTTCGTGCAGCATGTAGTAGTTTTCCTGCGTGCCACCGATCCCGGTTGTTTGCATCCCCATCGACGCAGCAAAGTCTGCGGCGCCCAGGCTCATGGCCTCTAACCGGGGTGAACTCGCCGCAATCTCTTCAACATGTGCGATGCCTGCGGCGCTTTCGATGAT
>CAWUIW010000228.1:0-5512 GCA_963922515.1 uncultured Rhodobacterales bacterium
CGGCGGCTCCGGCGCGGGCCAAGACAGTCGCCGCGTGTTGGCCAAGACCCGAGCTGGCACCGGTGACGCAGGCCACACGCCCCGCGACACTGAACAAGCCCTGATCTGATCCACCTTCAGCCATCGGCTGACAAATCAAAGGTTTCGTCGGGGAAGTACTTTTTCAACCGAATGTCGGCGGTGCGCGCATGCGCTTCCATCCCTTCCAGACGCGCAATGCGGGCGGTTGCTTCGGCCACCGGCTTGGCGCCTTCTTTGGTGGCGCGCTGCCACGTGACGATTTTCATGTATTTGTGCACGCTGAGACCGCCAGTGTAGCTGGCTGCACCTGATGTTGGCAGCACGTGGTTGGTGCCCGATGCTTTGTCCCCGAAAGCCACCGTTGTTTCTTCGCCAAGAAACAGCGATCCATAGCAGCTCAATCGATCCAGCCACCAATCAAGGTCTTGCGCTTGCACGGTCAGGTGCTCGGGCGCGTAGTCGTCTGATGTTGCTGCCATCTCTTCGCGGTCTGCGCACAGGATAACCTCGGCATAATCGCGCCACGCCGCTGTGGCATTCTCGCGGTTTACGTCGGGCAAATCTTCGATCAGTGTTGGAACAAGCCGCATGACTTCTTCGGCCAGCGGACGATCATCGGTAACCAGCCAGACCGGCGAGTTGTAACCGTGCTCTGCTTGTCCAACCAGATCGGCCGCAACGACCATCGGGTCAGCCGAGCCATCCGCCAGTATCAGGCTGTCGGTCGGGCCCGCGATCATGTCGATGCCGACCCGACCGAACAGCATGCGCTTTGCTTCCGCCACGAATTGGTTGCCGGGGCCCACTAGGATGTTTGCCTTGGGCAAACCAAAAAGCCCGAATGTCATCGCTGCCACGCCCTGGACACCACCCATCGCCAGAATTTTGTCAGCACCGCATACATGTGCGGCGTAGATGATGGCAGGCGCGATCCCGACATCGGGCCGCGGGGGAGAGCATGCAACGATATGATTGCAGCCCGCCACTTTCGCGGTGGTCACTGTCATGATCGCGCTGGCGATATGGCTGTAGCGGCCCCCGGGCACGTAGCAACCCGCGGCAGCGACCGGAATCGCCTTTTGTCCTGCGATCAAGCCTGGCACCACCTCGACTTCGAAATCGCTTACGGTGTTTTTCTGTGCTTGTGCAAAGCGCTTCACATTGTTGTGCGCGAACTCGATGTCGCGCTTCAGCTTTTCGGGTACTAGCTTGGCCGCGGCTTCGATTTCCTCTGGTGACAGCAGGATCGGGCCATCATACTTGTCGAACTTCTTGGCGTATTCCATCGCGGCCGCGTCGCCGCCTGCTTCGATGTCGTCCAGAATTCCGCGAACGATGGCCTTGGTTTCTGTTGCGTCGCTCTTGGCGGTGAGCGTGGCTTTCTTTAGGTACTTTCTGGACATTAGTAGACCTTACTCATGCGCGGTGGATGAAAGCGGGTTGACTTTGCGCCGAAACGACGGCGCCGTGTGATCAACCATGGCTGGTAAACGACTTGTCTGGTTCGGCAAAACGCGCGCGCAATCAGAGTCTTTCGTGCGCACTGTCGTCTCCCATCGCCAAGTCAAAGTTGAACAACCCGCTGTGAAACCTGAGGTTGGTGCCTCGCGCCTCGGAATCGCGCGTCAGCACGACGTAGATGTAAGGGCTTACATTTTTTTGTGCAAGGGCTTACATTGCGGTCTGGCCTATTCATCATCCGTGGCCTGTCAATCGCAGTTTCGCCAGCAGTCGTGCGTCTTTCATGAGCTCAAAAAAACTGTCCCCTCAAAACACCGACCCGGCGCCATCTGCGCCAACTCTTGAGGATGTGGCGCGTCACGCAGGTGTCTCGACAGCGACCGTCTCTCGCACGCTCAATCTGCCCGATCAGGTGTCGTCAAAGACGAAAGAGCGCGTATTCGATGCGATCAATGCGCTTGGGTATGCGCCAAACTTCGGTGCACGGGTAATGGCGGCCAAGCGCACCAATACGTTTGGTGCTATCGTGCCGACGTTGGAAAGCGCGATTTTTGCCCGCGGTTTGCAGGCCTTTCAAGAGGAGCTGGGCCGGCATGGCATCACCTTGCTGGTGGCCAGTTCGTCCTACAGCCCTGAATTGGAAGAGGCGCAGATTCAGGCTTTGATCGCTCGGGGCGCGGACGCACTTTTGCTTATTGGTCACGATCGAACCGCGCAAAGCTATGACTTTCTTGCCCAACGCAATGTGCCTTACGTCGTGGCGTGGAGCCACGATCCGTCACAAGCACATCCGTCGATCGGGTTTGACAATCAGTCGGCGATGTCCGGGTTGGCCGCGCGGGTCTTTGAGCTGGGGCACAGGTCCGTCGGGATGATTTCTGCTCCTCGCGAAGGGAACGATCGCGCCGAGGCTCGTTATCGCGGAGTTTGCGCGGCGATGTCGGCACACGGGTTGGACCCAAATGACCTGTCAGTGATCGAAACGCCTTACTCTATTTCAGGCGGGGCACAGGCATTTTGCGAATTGATGCGCCAGTCAAGCCGCCCAACAGCGGTTCTGTGCGGCAATGATGTCTTGGCGGCCGGTGCGCTGAGCATGGCCAGAACTCTTGGGATCCGTGTGCCGGATGAAGTATCGGTCACCGGGTTTGACGACATCGAAATTGCCGAGATCGTCACGCCGGCTTTGACAACGGTGCGTGTGCCGCATGGTGATATGGGGACAGGCGCGGCAAACATGCTGGTCGAGATGCGAAATGGTGCCACAGATCGAAAGATCACCGTGCTCGATGCCACGCTTGTCTTTCGCGACTCCTTGGCCCGCGCGGCCTCTGTTTAAGGCGGTCGATCGGCGGCCTGTCTTTGCGAAAACTGCAATAAATAATGCCGCGGTATGACTATTTTAGGCAATGGTCGCGCGGCCTAAGTGTCATGTCAATCATGATACCAAAAGGATTTGTAGAATGATCACTGAAATCCGTGGGCTGCATCACGTGACATCGATTGCGGCCGATGCGAACGACAACAACCGGTTCTTCACCAAAATCCTCGGCCTGCGCCGCGTCAAGAAAACGGTGAACTTCGATGCGCCCGAGGTCTACCATCTATACTACGGCGACGAGGTTGGCACGCCCGGCTCGGTGATGACCTACTTTCCTTTTGGTCAAATGCCGCGTGGGCGTCGCGGCTCCGGTGAAGTCGGTGTGACCGAATTTGCAGTGCCAACTGGCGCAATAGGCTACTGGCGAGACCGCCTGTCCGAAGCGGGCGTTTCCGGGCTGGCCGATGATGCCTTTCTTGGCGAAACGCGGCTGTGCTTTGATGGTCCTGACGGCGACGGGATGGCCTTGGTCGAAAGCGAACTGCGCGGCCGAACGCCATGGACCGGGGCAGACGTACCGGAAGAGGCTGGCATTCTTGGGTTTCACGGCGCGCGTTTTCAATTGCGCGACGCCGCTGCAACCGGAGAACTTCTTGAGTTCATGGGCTACGCAAAGGTGGACCAAAAGGATGGGGTCACGCGCTACATGATCGAAGGCGGAAACGCCGCGGATACCATCGATCTTGAGCAAACTTCGACGGCCCCATCCGCCAGCCAAGGAGCCGGGTCAGTGCACCACATTGCCTTCGCGGTTGAAGATAGGGCGGCGCAACTGGCCGTGCGCAAGGCGCTCTTGGATACAGGGTATCAGGTGACACCTGTGATCGACCGGGATTACTTTTGGGCGATTTACTTCCGGACCCCGGGCGGAGTCTTGTTCGAAATTGCCACGAACGAGCCGGGTTTTGACCGCGACGAAGACACTGCACATCTGGGACAGGCGCTGAAACTTCCGTCTCGATACGAACCGCACCGCGCGCAAATAGAAGCGCACCTGCCTGCCATCGTCGGCTGACACCAGCGGCCGCAAGGCCCAAAAGAAAGGCCGGGCGTTGAACACAGCGCCCGCTACTGACCGCCGGATGGTGTGTCACTGGACATGGACAGTTTCGGAGTTGACAGCGAGAATGACGTTAGGTAAACACTCGCGCATAGCGCGTGTCCGGCGTCTTGGCGCCCGCTTTGCTGAACCATCTCCATGACAAATATGAATACGTCGATTTCGAAATCTTTCGTTTTCGGAATCTGACGGGCGTGGCAAGACGTCGGAAAGCGGAATAGGCGGCGTTGTTAAGATCGCCCAAGAAATGCTTTAACGAGTGACTTGTTTTTTAGCCGCTGCTTCGCAGCGGCTAATTTTATTCCGCCGCCTGAGGTTGGAACAGGCTGTGTTTCTTTTCCAACCGCTCAGCGACGAAGTCTATGAACACAGAGAAGCGTTTGACGTGCCTGAGGTCTTTGTGGGTCAAAATCCAAAGCGCACGTGTGGTTTCGGGCTTCGTGCAATTGATCTCGACAACACCATCCAGGTTGTTTCCGACCAGATGTGGCAGCCGACCAAGGCACAGGCCTGCCCGTATCATGGCCACCTCGGCTTCAAGATTGTTTGACGTCGCCACGATTTGGCCGTTGGGAAAGTGATGGCGCAGTTCGGGTCCAGACGAGTACTTAACCCCGTTGTGAATCACCAAAGGCAATTCACTCTGGCTTAGCGAGCCACCTTGTTCATAAGCCTCGATCAAGTCGGGACGCGCAAAATAGCCATAGTGCAGCATGGCGATCTTCTTGCCCCAGAAGCTCGGCTTCGGGTTCTCTTCGGCGCGGATGACAATGTCGACCTTGCCCACCCTGAAGTCCATCAATTCATCGCTGATGTGAAGGTTGAATTGAACATCCGGATACATCGCCTTGAACTGACCGATCTCTTCGGTCATCAGGTACGGCATGACGTGTTGTGGCACGGTAATGTTGATCGGCCCTGACATTTCATTGTCGATCGTCGACACACTGTCTTGCAGCCGAATGATCTTTTCTTCGATGGTCAGCGCTTCCTGAACGATCATCATGCCCGCTTCGGTTGCGACCAACCTGCGGTGACGGCGATCAAACAGGCGAGATTTCAACGCCGTTTCCGCCTTGGCCAAGTGGCGCGAAACAGTAGGTTGGCTCACTTTCAAGCGACGCGCAGCCTGTTTCAGTCCACCTTCTCGGTGGATGTGCAAAACTACACGCAGCGTATCCCAATCCAGCAGTCGCATTTCGGTCCTGTTTTCGGACCGCTCCCATAACTCCCCGGGGCTGCTGCCTGCAGCGGCGCCGGGGCTCCCCTCACCAGTTCACACGACGCGAACGTAACTCATTCCCTTACAAGGCGTTGGTGCCCGATACGCGGGGAAAAGTTCATTAGCTCGCGTCATTGTGATCCCGGCAAATTAGAGCGGCATCGGGCTCAAACTAGAGGACTTTCTGCAAAAATGCCCGACTTGCTTGTCTATAGGGGCTCGTGTTTGCTGCACCCCGAAACAATTGGGGGTCAAAACCGATGATCGACAGCACTTTGCAGACGAACACGCAGAACGCGTGCGCGTGCACGCCCTCACGCGACAAACGTGTGGCGGCCGGTGAGTCGGTTTTGGTGGTTCCTGAGCG
>CAWUIW010000229.1:0-5502 GCA_963922515.1 uncultured Rhodobacterales bacterium
ATGTGATCGACGAGCCAGCTTTCGAGCCCACGGCCCCAAGCCCAGACATCGACCTCGATCCGGTCCTTCTGCACGTCGGCGCCGGCGGTCAGGAACAGACCCTTGTCCGGCACCGTGCCGACCGGCCAATCCTCTCGCCGCTCGGCGATCCGATGCCAGTCCGGCGCGTCCCCGGTCTCGATCCAGGTCTCGCCGAGCACCGTGTTGCGGAACACGCGCTCGGGCTCAATGTCCGCCTGCGCATCGACGGCCTAAGCGGTCTGGCCCGTGAGATGCCGGCCGGCGGTATTGAGGCAGCGACATGACCAGCAGCGGGCCAATCCCCGAGACGCTGACGCTACACGTCCCGTTCCGCGTCGTGAAACGCGGCGGGCGAAAGGAGATGCAGCTGCCCGAGGGCGCCGCGCACTCGCACCGGACCGAAAACACGCTGATCAAGGCGCTGGCGCGCGCCTTCCGCTGGAAACCGACGCCACTTCCTAATCGACTCGTCAGTACAGATTGAGGAATCGACCTCCAAAGATGACGTCGAAGCCTTCCTTGAAAACACGCGCGAGGCGGTTGGTGCGCTGCCCTCCGTTATCCCGGATAGTACCAAAATACACATGCATGGCTTCAGACCTGGGCGGCTTGAGATCAAGGTTTATCTCTCAGTGGATGCTGAGAGCTGGAGTACTTCGCTCAAGGAACGCGAGGCTGTAATGCTCACAATCATGCAAGCTGCTGAAGACACAGGTGTGCAACTTGCGTCTCCGGGAGCACACCTTCTAGCTTCAACCTAACGTCCGCCTTGGGCTCACAGCTGACTTGCGGCGATGCAGAACTACGCTGGGATGTTGCGAAAACTGATTGTCAGCTTCCACCTTTACGGCCTCAATTTCTTGCGACCGCAGAGAAGGCCCGCTTCCCGCCCATCCTGCAGATTGTTAGCGCGTGCCGCACAGCAGCAGCTTGCAAACTTGGCAAGACGTATGGAACAACGAACGTTCGATTTCTGTTCCATCTCGGCGAACGCGACTCCGGTCGAAGTGTTTAGGTTGGCCTGCGGAAAAATTCCTTACTTACAGTGGATTGCAAGAAATTGACCAAATTGGCGCAGTCATGAGGTCTGGAGAAACTGGGGCTGAGAGAACGGATTTTTCGGCATCTGCTGACAAGTCGGTGCTCAGCTGATCCTGCAAACCCCTTTGAAAACACGAGAAATTATCTCGCCGCTTCAAGCCAGAGACACTTTTGGCGGGGGCGAGTGGCGGAGCGACAGGGATTCGAACCCTGGAGACGGTCTCCCGCCTACACACTTTCCAGGCGTGCGCCTTCGACCACTCGGCCACCGCTCCGTGACGCGAGTAGATGCCCGAAGGTCGAAACCATTGCAAGGCGCAATTTTTCGCTGTCGGCGCTTGGGTGCGTTCAGGTCGTGCGCGGCCCGGGTTCCGGGTCGTCACCGTCCCCTGAATCGACAGCTTGCCGGGCTGCAGGCAAAACCTCGGGGTTGCGGATCCAGATGTCCCGCTGCGCAAATGGGATTTCGATATTGGCCGCCGCAAATCGCTTGGCGATCTCGTGGTTCATCTCGGATTTCACCGAAAGGCTCCAGTTGACATCGCGCAGTATGGCGCGGATTTCAAAGTCCAGTGCATCGGCCCCGAACCCCTGAAAAATCACCGCTGGCGCCGGGTTGGCCAAAACCATTGGATGATCTTCGGCGACGCCGCGCAGGATCTCTTCGACCTTGCGGGTGTCGGTGCCATAGGCCACGCCAACCGCGACGATCACCCGACCTACGGTATTGCCACGCGTGTAGTTCGTGACCAGCCCACTGACCAGATCGCCGTTTGGCACGATCACATCGGTTCGATCAAAAGTTTCGATCCGGGTGGATCGGACCGAGATGTTGCGTACGTAGCCCATTTGCCCGTTCACCTCGATCCAGTCGCCTTCGGATATCGGGCGTTCAACCAAAAGGATGATACCGCTCACGAAATTCGACACGATGTTCTGGAGGCCAAAACCAATGCCGACAGACAGGGCGCCGGCCACGATCGCAAGCGATGACAAATCGATGCCCGCTGTCGAAATGGCAATCAGTGCAGCAAGAACCACGCCAACATACCCAGTGCCGGAAACGATGGCATTCTGGCCGCCCGGATCAAGCCGTGTGCGTGGCAACAGGCTATTGGCCAGTGCACCCTGCAAGGCACGTGTGGCAGCGTAGCCGGCAGCAAAAACAATGGCGAAGGTCAAGAAGTCGACAGGCGAAATCACCGTGCCGCCAATGTTGAAGCCTTCCAGAAAACGCGACCAAAGTTCGGTTAAGTCACTCACCCGTGCGCCCCAGATCAACGCCAGAACGGGCAAGGCCGCAAACACGAGCACAAAGCTTGCAAGCACCGGGAAAATGGACTCGCTGACATCCGATTTTTGCGTAATCACGGCGTAAATGGCCGCCAGAAAATTCTGAACCACAACGATCAAGCCGAATACCGCCAGCGTCGCCAGTGTTGGCAGCAAAATCGCCTCGGCCAGATGGCCATATCCGACGGCTGCCAGGATCGGCGCCGAAATGCCGGCGAAAATCGAAAGGACTCGCAGATACGGACGCACCCGGATCAACCGGATACGGGCTGCCTCGCCGTCGGCCGGATCATAGTCGGGCCGGAAAACATTTTGGCGAACTTGCAGCAACACGAGTGCCGCCGCAACGACGATCGGAAAGCCCAAAACTCCGCGTGTCTCATCTGACAAAGGTTCAATCGCCGCCAAAGTCGTCAAAGCGCCATCAAGGATGAACAACAGCGCCACAGCGGCCAGGTTGGTGCGTGCCAAGCCCCGAGCCGCTGCAGGCAGCGGGATCAACGCATCTTCATCCCGTTTCGAGTATAATTGCTCGGCCAGCCAACGCGCACCAAGGAAGTAAGCCGCCCATGTCGGCACTTCGTGCAAGATGATGCCGCCACGCAGGCCCAGCACCCCGGTTTGATCGATGGCCACGACAAGCATCCGAATGCCAAGCAGCGGCAACGCAACCCGGCCAAGCGAGACCAAGGGCCGCCACACACCCTTCCCTTGCCCGCCGAACTGGCGCAGTCTTTCGCCCGCTTGTTCCGACCAAACGCCGCCACGAAACACCAGCAGCAGCCCTAGCGCGAAAGAAAACAGGATGACCGCCAGATTGTTGCGAATGGTCTGCAGGTTGCGTGCCGAAATCCAGCCCTGCCGCGTTTCGTTGACGAGCGCGGCGGCTGTGTCGCGCAAAACCTCCAAAGCCTCGGGCCACAAACTGGGCGAGAGCGGCGACGGCACCCGGGTAAAAAGCGCTCTCGCCTGCCTTTGCCGAATGATCTGATCGATTTCCGAAATAAGACCATTGGCCCGGCTATGAGCTTCGTCGGACACAATGATTGGGACCTGCACCGTTCGGATTTGTGCCGTCAGATTGGACCGCAACGCGGCAATGTCCGGCGGTTCGGTCAACCCCTCTTCCGGCGCAGGGCCAAGTGCTTGCAATTGCGCCTGCAGAGTTTCCAGACGTTGAGAGTTGCGGTCGCTGGCACCAACAAAATTCTGGCGAAAGGTCACCAGTTCCGAACGCAACTCTTCGAATGTCGCTGTTGACGCGCGGTCTGCATCGATGGCGCGTTCGGCCCTTTCAGCTGCGGCCAGCCATTGTTCATAATAGGCGCGTTGCACGTCCGACAATTGCGCCTGTGCCACCGACGCAAACAGCGCCAGCACCACAATGGCAAGCCAGCGCAACAGCGGCATCATGTATCGACGAACACGCCTGGGATACTGGCAGGCGCGCGCGTCATCCACTCGGGCACAGGCAAATCCTTTGACCGTAGGAAATCCGGGTTGAACAGCTTGGACTGATACCGGGTGCCGTAATCGCACAAGATCGTCACGATGGTATGCCCAGGGCCAAGTTCACGGGCCAGCCGGACGGCCCCAGCGATGTTGATGCCAGACGAGCCCCCCAGCACCAGCCCCTCTTCGCGCAACAAATCGAACACGATCGGCAACGCTTCTGCATCCGGGATTTGATAAGAGAAATCCGGTTTGAACCCTTCAAGGTTCTTGGTGATCCGGACTTGGCCAATGCCTTCGGCTATGCTGCCGCCTTCCGTGGCCAGTTCGCCCGTGGTGTAGAAAGAATACAATGCAGCGCCCATGGGGTCGGCGAGCCCGATCTTGACGCCCTTGGGTTGCAGCACTTCTGCAATCCCGGCCAATGTTCCGCCGGACCCGACCGCTGCCACGAAGCCGTCCACCTTGCCATCTGTTTGTTCCCAGATTTCCGGACCGGTCGTTTCGACATGCGCACGCCGGTTTGCCACATTATCGAATTGATTGGCCCAAATGGCACCGTTTGGTAGAGAATTGTTAAGTTCATTGGCCAAACGTTCGGAGTATCGAACAAAATTGTTCGGATTTCTATAGGGGGCTGCTGGCACTTGGACCAGCTCTGCGCCTGCCAAACGCAGCATATCCTTCTTTTCTTCGCTTTGTGTTTCCGGGATTACAATCACCGTCTTGAACCCCATCGACGCCCCCACAAGCGCCAGCCCGATGCCCGTGTTGCCGGCCGTACCTTCCACGATTGTGCCGCCCGGTTTCAACGCGCCGCTTTCGATTGCATCCTTGATGATGTAAAGCGCGGCCCGGTCCTTGACGGATTGGCCTGGGTTCAGAAACTCGGCTTTACCAAGAATCTCGCATCCCGTCTCTTCGCTGACACGGCGCAGCCGGACCATAGGGGTGTTTCCGACGGCATGGGCCAGATCCTGTGCTATCCGCATCGTGTCCTCGCAAATGCAATATTCCCCCAAGGTGTAGCCGGGGGCCCGAGCGACCTCAAGCCGTCATCGCCGCAGCCGATCCCTGTGCCGCGCCAGCCAGTTTGCCAGGGACACAAGCGGAAGCGCCCTGAGCTGTTGGGAATCCAGCATGTGCATCAGTTCATCGAAGGAGAACTTTTGACTGCGAATATCTTCACCCTCTTCTGCAAGACCGCCCGTTTCCGGCACGTCACTCAGATCGGTGATCCCCACATAAAGATGCACATATTCCGTCGATGAGCCCGTGCTGGAAAACGCCTCGCCCGCCGGCTCCAGCGCGGCCAGGTGTATGCCGGCTTCCTCGACCGCTTCGCGGCGGGCCGCCTGCTCTGGCGTTTCGCCCGGATCCACCATGCCTGCCACCGCTTCCCAAATCCAAGGCGCGGGATCGTCTATCATGTAGGCGCCCACGCGGAATTGCTCGACCAACAAAACCGTGTCCAGAACAGGGTCGTATGGCAACACAACAGCGGCGCGCCCCGTGAGCAATACGCCACGATTGACCACAGGTCCCATGCTGCCGTCATGCTGCCGATACTGCACATCCACATCATCAAAGCTGAAGTAATTGAGATAGCCCCGATGATGCCGATGCAGAACCACATCGTCCGACACCGAACGCGTGCCATCAGCAGACCGCGCCCGAGCCGCCAGACGCGCGGCC
>CAWUIW010000230.1:0-5420 GCA_963922515.1 uncultured Rhodobacterales bacterium
TCGCCGTTCTCGAAACTATGGACAACGGCAAGCCGATCCGCGAAAGCCGCGACATCGACATACCGCTTGTCCAGCGCCACTTTTACTATCACGCTGGTATGGCGCAATTGATGGAAACAGAACTGCCGGATGCGCAACCCATCGGGGTTTGCGGCCAGATCATCCCGTGGAATTTTCCGCTTCTGATGTTGGCCTGGAAAGTCGCGCCCGCCTTGGCGATGGGCAACACGGTCGTCCTGAAACCCGCCGAATACACCTCGCTGACAGCGCTGTTGTTTGCGGACATTTGCCGGGAAGCGGGGGTGCCAAAAGGGGTTGTGAACATTGTCACCGGGGATGGCGCTGTGGGCGAGATGATCGTGGGTCACCCCGGGGTCGACAAAATTGCATTCACCGGGTCGACGGCGGTTGGCCGCAAAATTCGCGAGGCCACTGCAGGCTCTGGCAAATCCTTGACGCTCGAACTGGGGGGCAAGTCCCCATACATCGTTTTCGACGACGCGGATCTCGACAGCGCGATCGAAGGACTGGTCGATGCAATTTGGTTCAATCAGGGTCAGGTCTGTTGCGCAGGCTCTCGCCTGTTGGTGCAAGAAAGCATCGCCGAGACTTTTCATGCCCGGCTGCGTGCGCGCATGGACAAGCTGCGGGTCGGATCGCCGTTGGACAAAAGCATCGATATTGGCGCTGTTGTCGACCCCGTACAGCTCCAAACCATCACGGAGCTCGTCGACCGCAATACCGCGGGCCGGATGCACAAAGCCGCTGTCGACCTGCCTGAAAACGGGTGCTTTTTCCCACCAACCTTGATCGAGGGGCTCGCCCCCTCTGATCACCTGATGCAGGAAGAGATCTTTGGCCCGGTTCTGGTGTCGACGACCTTCCGCACCCCGGGCGAGGCGGTGCAACTGGCCAATAACACCCGCTACGGTCTGGCGGCCACGGTGTGGACCGAGAATGTGAACCTGGCCCTCGACATCGCGCCAAAGCTTGTCGCTGGCGTGGTATGGGTCAACGCGACGAACTTGTTCGATGCCGCCGCGGGGTTTGGCGGTGTCCGCGAAAGCGGGTTTGGGCGCGAAGGCGGTTGGGAAGGTTTGCGCGCTTACACAAAGCGTGTGGCGTCACCGTCCGCCCTGCAACCTCTGTCCGTCAACAAGGGCGACGACGCGCCCGTGGACCCGATCGATCGCACGGCAAAGCTGTATATCGGCGGCAAACAGGCCCGGCCTGACAGCGGGTACTCCATGAACGTTCGCGGCAAGGATGGCGCCCTGTTGGGTCATGTCGGGCTGGGCAACCGGAAGGATGTGCGCAACGCGGTGGAAGCCGCGCAATCGGCCGCCGGATGGGCGGGAGCGACAGGCCATTTGCGCGCACAAATCCTGTACTACTTGGCCGAGAACTTGTCAGCCCGTGCTGCAGAATTTTCGGCGCGTTTGGCGGCGATGACAGGTGCCGACGGCGCCTCGGAAGTCGAACATTCAATTCAGCGTCTGTTCACGGCCGCGGCATGGGCCGACAAGTATGCCGGAGACGTGCGCAGCGTCCCCATGCGCGGCGTTGCCTTGGCCATGAACGAGCCCGTCGGAATGATCGGCGCACTTTGCCCAGATGAAGCCCCGCTGCTTGGACTGATTTCAATCATGGCGCCGGCGATTGCCATGGGCAACCGCATGGTGCTGGTTCCATCAGAGCCATATCCGCTGGCCGCGACGGATTTTTACCAAGTCCTAGACACGTCGGACGTGCCGCCCGGCGTGGTGAATTTGGTGACCGGCCGTCACGTTGATCTGGCCGATCCCTTGGCAACCCATTTGAACCTGGATGCAATGTGGAGCTTTTCATCGACCGATCTGTCGGCCGACATCGAGCGCGGGTCCGCAGGAAACCTGAAAAGAACGTGGGTCAACAACCGGTATGCATTGGACTGGTCGCAGGACCACACATCGCGATTTCTGTCGGAAGCGACAGAAGTCAAAACAGTGTGGGTGCCATACGGCGAGTAATCCGCAACCCTAATTCGATGCCGCGTCTTCCAGCCCTTCGGGCTGACCGACAACCACGAATTGCAAAGTGTCCGGCTGCAGCAACCGCGCAGCCACCCGGTTGACATCTTCCCTGGTCACCGCGTCCACCTGATCGTTGCGCGTCGCAATGTAGTCGATCGGCAGCCCTTGTTCCTGCATGGCCACAAGTATGCGGGCGATCCGGGCGTTGCCGTCGAAACGCAATGGATAGGCGCCGGTCAGATAGGTTTTCGCAGCCGCGACTTCTTCTTCGGAAAAGCCCTCTTCTGCGGCGAGGCGCCACTCTTGCCGCACCACATTGACGGCTTCTGCGATCCTGTCGTTGGCCGATGAAAAACTGCCAAAATAAGCGGTTGCCAGATCCTTGGGGACAAGGAACGAGTAAATGCCATAAGTCAGTCCACGCTCTTCCCGCACTTCTCGCATCAAGCGGTTGTCAAATCCGCCGCCTCCGAGGATCGTGTTCAAGACAAAGGCGGGAAAAAAATCTGGGTCATCGCGTTCGATGCCGGGCTGGGCAAACAACGCCACGGACTGAGGTGTTTGGTATTCCACCGTAGTGATTCCGCCGGCGAACGCTGGTTCGGTTTTGGCCGGCAATGGCGCGCCCGTTTGCGGCAGAGCGCCGAGCAAGTCGTCCAATATCCCGGCAAGATCACCCGCCGTCATGTCACCAACCGCGCCTGCGGTCACCCGGTCCCGGGCAAAAACGGCATTGTGGGCGGCAATCATATCGTCCCGGGTCAATTGAGACACTGTTTCAAGCGTCCCTTCGCCGGGCGTGCCATAAGGATGATCCCCGAACAGCAAGGAATTCAGCCGAGCCGATGCAATTTCGTCCGGATCGCGCGCGTCGCTGCGTAGGCCGGAAATCACCTGTGAGCGGACGCGATCGACAGCGTCGACATCGTACCGAGGAGCCATCAGCACATCGCGCAGCAAAGCCAGAACATCATCGCGGTTTTCCGTCAGGAACCGCGCCGAAATTGTCACGCTGTCGTCTGAGGCATCAAAATCAAAGCTTGCGGCCAGCTCATCCAGCCGACGCGCAAAATCACGCGCATCCAGATCACCCGATCCCTCTTCCAGCAATCCGGTCATCAGATAGACGGCGCCCCGCGTTTCAGGATCATCCAGTGATGTCCCCCCGCGGAAACTGAGTTGCAGCGCCGTGAACGGAATGCTGTGATCTTCCACCAACCACGCCGTCAACCCGCCTGGTGTTTGAACCTCTTCGATGTCGACGGCAGCCCAAGCCGAGACGGTGGTCAAGACGCCAAAAACACACCCTAGAATAAACTTCACTGGCTCACCTCCTCATCCTTCATCAGCCAGCCTGTGACTGATCCTTCTGGTTGCAAGACGACGCGCGCGGCCTCGATGATATCATCCGGTGTGACAGCTTGCAGAATTTCGGGCCAGGCTTGCACATCCGCGACTGTTAAACCCGATGTCAGCGCTCGCCCGTAGCGGCTTGCAATCCGCTCGACATCATCCAGCGCATAGATTTGGGAAGCGCGCAGCTGCATCTTGATCCGGTCCAAATGTGCAGTATCGACGCCATCTTCGATGAATGACACAAGAACATCATCAAGCGCGCTTTCGGCTTCTTCGATCGTCACGCCCTCTGCCGGGACAACGATGATGTCAAAGGTCGTGTCATCCAGCGACATGCCGCGGTAGAAAGCACCGGAATATAGGGTCATTGGGTTCTCAAATTGCAGCTTGTCGGAGAGGTAGGAGTTTGTTCCGCCACCCAGAACTTCGGCTAGCAAAGTCAACGCAGCAGCCTTTTCCTGCGCGCCGCTGTCTCTTTCCGGTGCGATGTAGGACCGCGAGATGTACTCTTGCGCAACGCGCGGGTCGCGAAATGTCAGACGGCGCGCGGCTGTTTGTGGCGGTTCCTGAGTGCGGGTCCGCTTTGACAGCGCCGGGTTGGCCGGTACCTGTCCGTAGGTGGCTTCCGCCAACTGCCGAACCTCGTCCGGTGTCACGTCGCCTGACACCACAAGGATCGCGTTATTCGGGGCATAGAAGGCCTGGTAGAACCCCATCAGGTCCGCCATGCCCAAATTTTCGATCTCATGCATCCAACCGATTATTGGCACACCGTAGCGGTGATTCAGATACTGGGCGGCGTTCATTTGCTCTGAAAACAGTGCGCGCGGGTTGTTCTCGGTGCGCTGGTTGCGCTCTTCGATCACCACATTGCGTTCGGTCATGATGTCGTTTTCCGAAAAACGAATGTTTTGCATCCGGTCCGCTTCCATCCGCATCATCAAGCCAAGCCGATCCGCCGCGACGCGTTGGAAGTAAGCTGTGTAGTCATAGCTGGTAAATGCATTGTCGCGGCCACCATTGGCCGCCACGACCTTGGAAAACTCACCGGATGCCAGCGTTTCCGTGGCCTTGAACATCAAGTGTTCCAGAAAATGCGCAACGCCAGACCGCCCTGCCGGTTCATCTGCAGACCCAACGCGGTACCAAACCATATGTTGGACAACCGGTGCACGATGATCTTCGACCACGATCACTTGCATACCGTTGTCCAATGTGAAATCTGTCACTTTCTCGCGGATATCCTGCGCCCAAGCGGGCATCACGGCAATCCATGCAATGAGTGCGGCGGCTATGCGCATACCAATTTTCTCCTGCTGGTGTACCGCGAAGGTACGCCATCAAGCGCCGGCTTCAATACTGGTTGACCCAAATGTGACGACCGATTGCGGAAACGATCACTCTGGCGGTGCGCTTGGCGTCACCGCGCCCGCAGCACGATACCGATTCAGTTCGGTCGACGCATCAAGCGCCTCCCGGCTGTATGCCTCGTTGTATCTGTCTACGGGGAACAGGCGAATGTTCGTAAACCGCTGCTTGCGCTTGCGGAAAGAGGCGTCTTCTTCTGCTACGGTTTGGCGAATGTTCGCTGGAACGCCATAGCGGCTGGATTGGGCAACCAATGCCGCATCGCTGCTGGGAATACCCTCGGCGCTGATCAGCGCCGGGTTTCCGCCAAGCGCAACAATGGCGTCTGCGTTCGGGTTTGTATCCGTGCGGTTCACACCACCCGGCGTCGGGGGCGGCAGGGCGCTGTAATTGTCGGGTTCCTGCAAAGGTTTGACGGGATGTACCAAAAACTCGTCCGGACCGTCGCCGGTCGGCCTGACCTGACGTAGGCCATTGTCGGCACACGCCGACACCGTAAACAACACTCCGATCACCGCTACGGCGCGCGCCCCACGCATCCGATCACTCCCACTCGTTTCCGGTTTCTTTACCGTATTTGACAAACAACGTCACGAGGCCTTTTTTGACCCCTTTTTCTTGGGCTTTTCGAACAAGATCAACCCAAGCGCCCCTGCAAAAATAAATACATCGGCAATGTTGAAA
>CAWUIW010000231.1:0-5418 GCA_963922515.1 uncultured Rhodobacterales bacterium
ACTTGGGATCACCCCGTCGCGGAAAACGGCTCTTCCACGCCGTAATACACGCCCGCATCGACAGTCACATCCGCGATTTCGCAGTTCAGGAATACAACTGTGCCCACGTCGTCGCCATCATGCGCTCCGCCGTTTCCACCTTGGTTCGACACAAAGTTAATGCGGGTGTCCAGCTGGCCGCGCCCATCGAAATCCACCATCTCGATGGACGCAACCTGCACCGTGTGGCCCTCGAACACGAGCTGGTCTTCGGCAGAATCGAAGTCTTTGACGATTTTCACGCCGATTGTTTCCACCCAGTGATCATGGGCGTTTCCGTTTTCTCCCGCGATGCCGTTGCCTGAATAATCTATGTCGCCGTTTTCGTCTGTATGCTTGGCCACGATCTCGTCCTTGGCATCCAGCAACCAGCGAAACACAAATGTATCGGCACCGCGCCCGCCGATCAGTACGTCGGTGTCTTCCAACGGTTCATGCGCGTTCACGCGGACAGACGCATCTTGCGCGGCATCCGGTTCACCGCCCCAGGAAAAAGCATAGAGCGTATCATTGCCCGAACCGCCACGCAGGGTGTCATTCCCGGCCCCACCCTCTAGCGTGTCATTGCCGGACCCACCGCGCAAAAGGTCATTGCCTTCGCCGCCCCAAAGGACATCGTCGTCGCGCCGACCGCGCAACGTGTCATTTCCAGTTCCGCCATGAAGTTCGTCGTTACCCGAACCGCCCCTTAGATCATCATGATCTGCGCCGCCATCGAGCGTGTCATTGCCGGAGCCACCGCGCAAAAGGTCATTGCCTTGACCGCCGGACAAATTGTCATTGCCCTTGCGGCCCTTGAGAATGTCTGCCTCGCCGTCTCCATCCAAGGTGTCGTTCCCGGAACCACCAATCAGCAGATCCGTGCCAAGACCCCCGCTCAATTCATCGTCGCCGGCGCCGCCACGCAGTACATCGTTGCCATCCAGACCATCAATCGTATCGTTCCCGCCGCGGCCTTTGATCAGGTCCCCCGCGAGTGTCCCGGTCAGTGACTCGCCAAGGCCTGTCCCGTGAATAGTTGCCATCCTTCATCTCCTTGCTGAGTGGTTCTTTCCGGTATGCAGACAGCAAGACAAGGCGGCTGGGCCGTCGAACTGCGGGCATCGGCCTGCATTGCTCTGCTCGGCGCAGAATGCGGTTTCAATCAGGGTCCGAACGCGGCCAAATTGCGGCCGAAAAACGGACTATCCTTACGGTTTTGCAAAGAGATGATGAAAATCAGTGACACAAAAAAAAGCCGCTCTTTCGAGCGGCCTTTCGCTAACTGATTTTGAAACGATGTTACTCGTCTTCCAGCGCTTCTACTGCTTTTTGCAGATCGTCTTTTGACACGTCCGATTCGGTCACTTCGGCCAGCTCGATCACATAGTCGACAACCTTGTCTTCAAAGATCGGCGCACGCAATTGCTGCTGCATCTGCTGGTTCTGTTGGACAAACTCAAAGAACTGACGCTCTTGGCCCGGGTATTGCCGTGCCTGGTTCATGATTGCTTGGGTCATTTCGGCGTCAGATACTTCAACTTCTGCCTTTTGGCCCAATTCTGCCAACAGCAGCCCAAGGCGGACGCGCCGTTCGGCCAAAGTGTTGTGCTCTTCGGTGGGTTCGATTTCACCGTGATCGTGGCCTTCAACTTCGGGGTTTTCCTCGTGCCACAATTGATGCGCGATCTGGCCGGCCTCTGCTTTCACCAAGGACGGCGGCAGATCAAACGACACCAGCTCATCCAGCTTGTCCAGCAAGGCCCGCTTCATCACCGCGCGAGCCGCGCCCGCGTATTCAGCTTCAAGCCGCTCGGCGATTTGTCCCTTCAGCGCATCCAGATCCTCGGCACCAAATTTCTTGGCCAGCTCGTCGTTGACCTCAGACGCCACGGGTCCCTTCACCTCTTTGATGATGCACGTGAACACAGCTTCCTTACCCGCAAGATGTTCGGCCTGGTAGCTTTCCGGGAATGTGACGGTGACCTCTTTTTCTTCTTCGGCCACGGAACCGACCAGCTGTTCTTCAAATCCAGGGATGAAGCTGTTCGATCCCAGAACCAATGGGTAGTCTTCTGCCGACCCGCCTTCGAAGGGCTCTCCGTCCACACGGCCGACAAAGTCCATCACCACCTGGTCACCATCTTGCGCGGCCGAACCGGCGTCGCGCGCGGCAAAGTCCTGCGCGCTTTCAGCAAGGTTGCCCAGCGCTTCATCCACGGCAGCATCATCCGCCTTGGCCACCAGCTTTTCCAAGGCAATCGACTTCAGGTCAACTTCCGGAATTTCAGGCAGCGCTTCGTAGGACATTTCGACATGTACGTCGTCGCCTTCTTTCCAGTCCTCGTTGGTCATCTTGACATCGGGCTGTAGCGCCGGACGATCACCACTGTCTTCGAAATGCTGGGACATCGCGCCATCCACGGATTCCTGCATCGCTTCGCCCAAAAGACGTTTGCCAAACTGCTTTTTCAGCAGCGGCATGGGTACTTTGCCCTTGCGAAAGCCTTTCATCTCGACGTCAGGCTGCGCCTCGACCAGCTTTTCGTTGACCTTCGCGTCCAGTTCGTCTGCCGTGATGGTGATCGCGTAGCCGCGTTTCAAACCCTCATTCAGCGTCTCGGTGACCTGCATCCAGATATCCCCATAGGTTCAGGGCGCACCGGCCCGGCGCGCTTGTCAAATTTGTGGCCTTCTATTGGTCTGCGACACGCTGTGCAAGGGCCTTCCCGTCACAAAAGCAGTGGCCCGCCATACAGCGGGCCGGGCCAAAGATCAGAAGGTTTTGCCGCGGCTAAAACCGCCAGCGCGCCCCGACAATGATCGAGCTTGCGTCTTCGAAATCGCTCGTCGTGTCCTCGTAGGAATAGTGGTAGTAGCCCAGGTAGGCTTCTAGGTTCAGATCATCGATTTTCTGGACAAGACCCAAACCAACGGCCGCAGAGCTGTCGCCGTCGCTGACCATGTCGTCGCCCATGTAATAGTCGACCGCGACCGCGGTGGTGCCTATCGCCAACCAGTCCGCCTTGTACCCAATCTTGCCATAGTAATAGGTGCCTTCGTCCTGCTCGGTACCCAACGACACCGCCACGTTCAGCCCCGAGGGCAACAAGACCGCACCGGACGCGACCACGGTTTCAGTATTGTCGTCCGTGCCATCGCGATCCCGCACCTGATAGGCGATCCCACCTTCCAGCTGCGCGCCGTTGAACTCGCTCTCATAAGTGATGCCAAAATCGTAATAGGTGTCATCATCTGACGAGCTGAGGATATTCCGCCCCCAAGACGCGCCCACCTTGAAGCCTGCAAATGACGGCGAATCATAACGCACGCGGCCGCGTCGGCTGCCATCGAAGTTATCAAACGCATCTGAAATTTCGATGCCGCTGGTCGGCACCGTCGCGGTATCGCCGACACGCCGCAGCTTGTACCCACCCGCGATATCGACCACCGCCACTTCGGTCACAAGCCCAGTGCCGGACAAATCAAACTCTGCAATACCATCACCAACCATGCTGCCTTGACCAGCTGAAAACGTGCCAGCCCGTTCTGTGACGAGGCTGAAGTCAATGTGCCGAAGATCACTGCGCGTCCAGTCATACCCCGGACCCCTGCCATCTTGACTAAAGGAACTGGTACCATTGAAGCCCAAGGCCGTTTCGAACCGAAAGCGAAACTGGTTTCCGTTGTATGGCTGACGGATCCAAAAACCAAAACGGGACGACGATCGGGAATTGTCACCAATTTCACCAAAGCTCTCCTGTCCATCATCAAAGTTCACATAGGCGGGGTTGAGATGGCCATAGAAGGTAAATGTTCCACCAGACGCGTTTTCATAGGTCGGTCCGGCGCCAGCCGGAACCGCAGGAAAAGCGGCCAGTGCCACAACAATCGGGAAGCGAAACAGTACCTTTGTCATTGGAAGACTCCATGTATCGACAGGTTCAGCACTGAAACCGTTAGTGGTAGAGTTTATCGTCGGTATGAAACGAGCGGCGGCGCAGCGCAGACGGACGATCCGTCGCAGATCAAGGCGCACTATCGCTCATGCGCGCCGCGCGGATGCACGTCACAAGCATCAAGCTCAGATCAATTTGAGGGAAGTGTGGTGCCCCCACACGGACTCGAACCGCGGACCTACTGATTACAAATCAGTTGCTCTACCAGCTGAGCTATAGGGGCACTGGCGGGGGAAGTAACCAGATTGTGCAGCCCGTTCAAGCCACAAATGACAGTCCGTCGCAATCTGGCAAAGCTATTTGACTGTGCTCGACCCAGCACATACTCAAACAAGGGACGCGCAACTCATGTGAGGCACCAACCGGCAGCATGCAGATCATCCTTCATACCGGCGCGCATTTCACCGACGAAGACCGTTTGATGAAGTGCTTGCTGCGCAACAAGGAAGACTTTTCCAAGATCGGCGTCGCCGTCCCCGGCCCCGGCAAGTATCGCAAGCTTTTGCGCAAAACGATCGCTGCCTTGACCGAAAACCAGCCCAGTCCGGACGCGCGCGATGTTTTGCTGGATGCGTTTCTTGATGCGGAACAAGCTGATCGCATCATCTTGTCGCATGCCCTGTTTTTCGGCGCGCCCCGCTCGGCGTTGCGCGCAGGGGTTTTGTACCCAAACGCACCGCAACGGATGAAACTCTTCTCTGATCTGTTTCCGTACGATCAGATTGAAATGTTCATGGCACTCCGCAACCCTGCCACGCTTCTGCCTGCCATTTACCAGCAATCCCCCCGAGACGAGGTTGAAGACTTCTTGGATGGCATCGACCCACGTCAGATCCGGTGGTCGGAAATCATCGAACAGATCAGGGAAACTGTGCCGAACGTGGCGCTGACCTTGTGGTGCTACGAGGACACGCCGTTGATCTGGTCGCAGATCGTCCGCGATATGGCCGGCTTGGACCACGGCACAAAAATCCAGGGCGGGTTCGATCTGTTGACAGAAATCATGAGCCGCGAAGGCATGCAGCGGTTCCGCAGCTATCTGAAAAGCCATCCGGCCATGACCGAGATGCAGAAGCGCCGCGTCATTGCCGCGTTTCTCGACAAGTTTGCGCTGGAAGAAGAGTTGGAAGAAGAGCTCGACTTGCCGGGTCTGACTGAAGCCATGGTTGACGAGATGACAGATATTTACGACGAGGATGTGTTTTTGCTGCAGCGCATGCCCGGCGTACATTTTATCGCGCCTTAAGCACCGATGGTTGCATTGCCCCGGCGGAGGTCGTTTTATGTCGCCCACCTCGCACATTGGAACGGGACCAGCGCATGCGCAGCCTGATTGTTGCCTGCATCATCGGGATATGGACGACAACGGGTGGTGCCGCTGATCGCGCGCCGGTGGTGTTTGCCGCCGCAAGCCTGAAAACGGCGCTGGATCGGATTGCAT
>CAWUIW010000232.1:0-5381 GCA_963922515.1 uncultured Rhodobacterales bacterium
CTCAAGCGTTGACAACCCGATGGACACAGAGACGGCGATCGGGAAAAAGCTGATCAGGAAGGCGATGAGAATGGTGTTCATATCGTGCTGCCCGACAAACAACAGCGCGACAATCGGCACCACAGTTGCTTTTGGGATTGCGTTGAACCCCACCAACAATGGGTACAGCGCATCGCGCATCGTGCGCGACAGGCCCATGATCATGCCCAACAATACGCCAAACACGACCGCGATGATCAGACCAACGACCGTGCGCCACAGCGTGTCCCACCCATATTCCAAAAACAACCAACGAAACTTCCAGAAGGCCGGCCACAAGTCAGATGGCGAAGCCATCTTGTAGTTGGGCCAGCCGTTGACCCAGACCAAAAACTCCCAAAAGAGCCCGAACAGAACAAGCGCGATGATCGGTACCAGGACTTGCCGCCAGCTCATGGTGTGGCCTCCTCCAGCGGACGGCCCTGAGCGATCTTGATCTGATCGCGCAGGGTTTTCAGCGCGTCGGCGCTTTCCGGCGTATAGATCTGTTCCAAATGTCGATCCGGACCCAAATGCACATCCATCACGTATTGGGTGCGCGCGGGTCGCCCGGAGAGAACGAACACCTGATCGGCCAGAAAAATGGATTCTCGCAAGTCATGCGTGATCAGAACACCCGTAAACGGCTCTTCGGCTTTGACCTTGTGCATTGTTTGCCACAGGTCTTCGCGCGTAAAGGCGTCAAGCGCGCCGAATGGTTCATCCAGGATCAGCACATCGGGCTGGTGAACAATCGCCCGGCATAAAGATGCGCGCTGGCGCATGCCCCCGGACAACTCGGAGGGGCGCTTGTCTTCGAACCCGTCAAGGCCCACCAAAGACAGCAAGTGCCGGGCACGATCCTCTTGCGCTCGTTTGGACAAGGTTGTCGGAACTATTTCCAAGGGCAGCATGACGTTTTGCAAGATGGTGCGCCATTCCAGAAGCACCGGGTTTTGAAAGGCCATTCCAACGGTGGATCTTGGGCCAGTCACCAACTTGCCATGTAACCAAACCTCGCCCTCATCGGGCTTCATCAACCCGGCGATCAGTCGTGTCAGCGTGGATTTACCGCAGCCCGAAGGGCCAACGACAGCGGCAAACCCGCCTTCGGGCACGGAAATGTTCAACCCATCCAGAACCGGCAGCGGGCCCGCCTGCGTTTTATACGCATGGCGGACCCCTTTGATGTCGATCAGAGCGTCTCCCAAGGTCGTCGCCTTTCGATCAGACCTTTACTTCAGCATGCGGACATCAGCCGCTGGCAGGTACACATCCGTGTAGTACAGCGACGCATCTGGGGCCGACTGGAACGCGTATGTTTCGGCCAGTTGCGTCAAGGCGCTGGCCATCCGGTCGGCATCTACGCCACCAATGCCGTTGGCCGCTGTATAGTCGGTGACGACGTTTGCATCGATCGCCAGTTGCAACCGCCGCTGTTCCAGCGCCGCATCTGCCGCCGGGTTGCGTTCGATCAGGCTTTCAATTGCTTTTGCAGGATCGGCAATCGCATCTTTCCAGCCCGCGGCGACACCGGTCAGAAATCCTGTGATGACCTCTGGGTTTGCGGCTGCGAAATCGGTATTCACGATGATCGCGTTGCCGTAAAGGTCCAGACCATAGTCGGCCATCAAGATGGTCGAGATGTCATCTTCCGGAACGCCAAGACGCACCAAGTTCAGGAAAGAGGAAAACGAAAATCCGGTCACTGCGGCCACGTTGCCTTCGGCCAGCATGGGCTCGCGTGTCGGGAAGCCCACCGGTTCAACTGTGATCTTGTCTACGTCCAACCCGTTGGCCGTCGCAAATGCCGGGAACTGTGCCCAAGCGCCATCTGGCGGAGGGGCGCCAAGCACGCGGCCTTCCAAGTCTTTTGGCACGCTCACGCCCAGAGATTTGCGGCCTACGACGGCAAAGGGCGGTTTGTCATACACCATCATAACGGCCGTCACCGGTGCGCCCGCATTTTGATCGAGGAACTTGATCAGCGAGTTGATGTCGGCAAATCCAACCGGGAACGCGCCGGTTGCCACCTTTGGGATGGCGTCAAGCGAACCCTGCCCTGCCGAAATCTCGACATTCAAGCCAGCCGCTTCGAAATGCCCATTGTCGATTGCTGCGAAATACGGGGCCGACGGGCCTTCGAATTTCCAATCCAGCGCAAAGGACAAATCTGTATCGGCCCACGCCATTCCAGTGGCGAACGCGGCCGCGACGACGCCGGCAAGGGTTGTTTTTAGCATTTCAATCTCCCCAAAAAGACAGTTTCCGAGACAGTTAGAAGTTCACGGACAAAATGGAACGACCCACCGGATTTCCCACGAGGAAGATCGCCCTGCCCTGCAAATCTGCCTATAAAACGGGCATAACGCAATTATTCGCTGCAACGAGCAGCAGATCACCGACCCTCACGCGGGCGTGCGGCGCGTCGTTCGGCCTAGAACCAAACAGCCGATACCGCCGCTATCTACCACAGGATTTTCGCCATGAAACAGCTGCTGCCCGAGAGTTTGCCCGCGCCCTTTGCGCGGTATGCGCACGGCGTATTCGTGCCGCCAAACCATGGGTTTGTGTTTTCCTCAGGGCAACTGGGGATCGGGAAAGATGGCGTGATCCCGGACAGCGTGCTTGAGCAGGCGCATCTGTGTTTCGAGCATTGCCGCGGCATCCTTACAGAAGGCGGAATGACGGCCAAAGATGTTGTGCGCATCAACGCGTTTGTCACAGATCGCGGCCACATGGCGGGCTACATGGAAGCGCGCGATGCATTTTGCGCAGAAATGACACGCCTTCCCGCCTCGACGCTGGTGATCGTGTCGGGGTTCACACGCCCCGAATTCAAGGTCGAAGTCGAAGTCACGGCGGCACGCGACATGAGCTAAATCTGTAAACCTTCGACCGGACGCGTCACCGTTACATGCTGTTCAAAGAAGGATGAAAACACCGCAACGCGGGGCGGCAAGCGGTCATAGGGTGGATAGAACAGCGACAGCCACAAATCGGGCGGGTGCCAGTGCGGCAGGATCTGAACAAGCCGCCCAGCCGCCAGTGCTTCACGCACAATGAAACCGGGCAGCAGCGCGCAGCCATCGCCCTTTTCGATCACGGCTGACAATACATCACCATTGTTCGACGACACCCGTTTGCCCGCGATCACGCGTGCGCGTTCTTGGCCCTGCTGCAGGTCCCAGAGCTCTTCGTCGCCAGTCGACCCAAAACCAAAACACAGATCAGGTTGTAACTCGCCCGGATGCGAGGTCTTGGCAATTGAACTGCCGGGCCTGGCAACGATGTAGCGATCCACTCGGCAGATCTTGCGCCAGATCGTGGACTTATCCTTGGGCGGTTCGGAAATGCGCACAGACAGATCGTATTCTCCGGCCACGATGTCGATCAGTTGATCTTGCAAGGTGATGCTGACATCGACACCGGGCGCATGCTGTCGAAATGCCGCGATGAGGTCGGGCAAGACCCGCAGGCCAAAGGACATCGGCGCATTCAAACGCAATCGACCAATCGCTGCGGCGTCGGCGCGACTTAATTCGTCCGAAGCGGCCTCCAACCCGTCGACCAAAGGCTGAACCCGCGCGGCATACGCCGCTCCGTCATGGGTGAGTGACACCTGCCGCGTCGTACGGACGAACAGCTGCGTTTTTAAATGGTTTTCCAGCGCGGCCACGGCACGCGTGACCGTGGCCGGGGTGGTCGACAACTGACGCGCGGCCTCGGAGAAGCTGCCCTCCCGGGCGACCGCCAGAAAAGTTCGTATTGCGCGGAGTTCGTCCATGTCACGATTATTACAGATTATGCAAAGATCTTCGCAACCCCATGGTCATTCCAACTCAGCACAGACGCGCCATCTATAGGCTCAAGCATGCATAAGGAGATGCTTCCATGCCGGACATTACGATCACCTACGAAGACCTTGGTTCGAAAGCGCGCTACATTGCACAGGTTACGGGCCATGAAGAGACCGGTGAGCTGACGGTGTCAAAAGTCTCGGACAAGATGGTTATCGCCGATCACACGGGTGTTCCCGACAGTCTGCGCGGAACCGGTGTGGCCCGGGCCTTGGTCGAGCGATTGATCGAGGATGCGCGATCAAAGGGTCAAAAGATCATCCCGCTGTGTCCGTACGTGAAGGCCCAGTCCCTGAAACATCCCGAATGGCGAGATGTCATTCAGGGCTGATGCCGAGTTCCGCAAGAATGTCGGCGCCGTCAGCGCCCCGGCGCGGCGCCGCGCGGGGCCTTTGCGTATGGCCATCAAAACGCGGTGCTGGCGCTGCCTGCAACGCACCATCTATATCTATCCACGTCCCTCGCGCGGCATTGTGCGGGTGAAACGGCGCGTCATGCGGAGCAAGTACCGGCCCGACACATGCATCGGAGCCATCAAAAATGGCCGTCCATTCCGCGCGGGTTTTCGCAGCAAAAACGCCGGTCAAACGACGGCTTAAATCCGGCCACAGGTCGGCATCGAATTGCCGGGAAAAATCCGGATCATCACTCAGGCCAAGACGCGCCAGAAAATCAGCATAAAACTTGGGCTCAAGGCACTGGACACTCATGTACCCGCCATCGGATGTCTGGTACGTCCGGCTCCAATGCGGACCATCCAGCAAGCTGCCCCCCCGCTGTGAGGTGAACGCCCCGGTCTGCCCCATCATCATCAGCAGGTTCAACATATGGGCCGACCCATCGCAGATAGCTGCGTCCACGACGGTGCCAGTGCCAGTCGCCCGGGCATTCAGCAAACCCGCCAGCAGACCGACAACAAGGTACAACGCGCCACCGCCGATATCGCCCACAAGCGTCGGGGGCGTCATGGGCGGAGTGCCTGGTGGCGAGGCATGAAACAATGCGCCGCTGATCCCGATGTAGTTCAGGTCGTGCCCCGCTGTTTCCGCCAACGGTCCAGATTGCCCCCAACCCGTCATGCGGCCATAGACCAGTGCCGGGTTTTGTGCATGCAAGTCCATTGGCCCCAAGCCCAGGCGTTCCATGACACCGGGACGAAACCCCTCGATCAACCCGTCAGCACGGGCTATCAGTTTCCGTGCGATGTTCAGATCCGCACTGGATTTGAGGTCCAGTTCAATCGACCGTTTCCCGCGATCCAGAATGGGGGCTTCTGGCATGTTTACCGCCGGATTGCCGCCCGGTCTGTGAATCACGATCACTTCGGCCCCAAGGTCAGCCAATAGCATGCCCGCAAACGGCCCGGGCCCCAGTCCTTCGATTTCTACGATACGAATGCCGTCCAGCATCTTGACCTCAGAGAAAAAGAATGTCCGCGCAAAGGCTGCGCGGACAACAAGGCCGGGTCAAGCCGTGGATCGATCACGCGCGGCGACGGCGTCC
>CAWUIW010000233.1:0-5360 GCA_963922515.1 uncultured Rhodobacterales bacterium
CCGTGTTCGAGATCGAGTAGTTCATGTTCGCGATGCCGCCTTCGTAGATCAGGTCGACGATCAGCTTCACCTCGTGCAGGCACTCGAAATAGGCCATCTCGGGGGCGTAGCCCGCCTCGACCAGCGTCTCGAAGCCCATGCGGATCAGCTCGACCAGACCACCGCACAGCACGGCCTGTTCGCCGAAGAGGTCGGTTTCGCATTCCTCGCGGAAGTTGGTTTCGATGATGCCAGAGCGGCCGCCGCCAATTGCGGAGCAGTAGCTCAGCCCTATTTCCAACGCGCGTCCGGAGGAATCATTGTGCACTGCGACCAGGCACGGTACGCCGCCACCCTTGGTGTATTCGCCGCGGACGGTATGGCCCGGGCCTTTGGGCGCCATCATGATCACATCGACGCCCGGTTTGGGTTCGATGAGGCCAAAATGCACGTTCAGACCGTGGGCAAAGGCAATGGCCGCGCCGTCGCGCAGGTTATCGTGTACGTATTTCTTGTATGTTTCCGCCTGTAGCTCGTCGGGCATTGTGAACATGATCAGGTCACACCAGGCGGCCGCCTCGGCAATACCCATGACTTGCAAGCCTTCGCCTTGTGCCTTGGCAGCAGAGGGCGAGCCTTCGCGCAGGGCGACAACCACGTTTTTCGCGCCCGAGTCGCGCAGGTTCAACGCATGTGCGTGCCCCTGAGAGCCATAGCCCAGAATGGCCACTTTCATGTCTTTGATCAGGTTAATGTCGCAATCGCGATCATAGTAAACGCGCATGTTGATGTTTCCTTTCTACGGTGCTGGGCGTGTTACGTATACGAGGGGCAGGCAGTATACGAGCGGTTGAGTGTCAAGATTTCTAACTTTAGTGGAATTGTTATTCGCCTATTTGTGCTTTATTGAGTGATCCATGTTAGATGATCTCGATCGGCGCATCTTGCGTCAATATCAGGCGGACCCAAGCTTGGCTGTGGCGGAACTGGCCGACTTGTGCCGCGTCCCGTCCGCCACGTGTTGGCGAAGGTTGGAAAAGCTCCTGTCGTCCGGCGTGATTGCGGCCATAGAGGCTGAGATCGACTGGGCAGCATTGGGCTACACGGTAGAAGTGTCTTTGCGGTTCACCTTGGACAAAACGAACGCACGCGCGTTCGATGATTTTCTGGCCGCAGCCCGCAAGGTACCGGAAGTGCTGGAAATCCAGACATTCCTTGGGCGCGTCGACGTGCGCCTATCGATCATTGCCCGGGACATGGAGGACTATAACCGCATTTACCGCGATCACATTCTGACACTGCCGCATATCGCCGACATTCAGGCGCTCATGCATATCTCCCGAATTAAGCGGGACGAAAGCTTGCCTGTATGATTAAGCTGGACGACACAGATCGACGCATCTTGCTGTCATTGTCGCGCGATGCCACGCAAACTGCGGGCGCACTGGGTCGGAGCCTTGGATTAAGCCAGCCCGCCACATGGCGCCGTGTTCGCAGACTGGAAGAAGCCGGGGTGATCCGTGGTCGGCGGTTGCGACTGGATCGCGCGGCACTGGGGTTCGGTGTAACGGTCTTTCTGGGCGTGAAACTGAACCGCAAAGGGCAGGTCAGCCTGGATGATTTCGAACGCGCCGTTTCTGCCATTCCCGAAGTTCAGACCGTTGAACACGTGCTGGGACTGTACGATTTTCGGTTGCGGGTTGTGGCACGAGATCTGGCCGATTTCGAACGTGTTCTGCGCCGCCGCATCATGACGTTGCCCGGGGCGGGTGATGTCGAAGCAAATGTTCTGCTCAGCGAAGAGCGCCGCCCAGGCCCGTTCGGTACACCGAAGTAGACTTTGCCCTGACGCATAGAAGCGGCTACATCCCATTGAAACTGGAAGGAGATTAAAATGGCTGCATTGCTCGACACCGTCGACCCAAACGGTCTGGAAGAGTTTTCCGTGGTATTCACGGATCGGTCACTCAATCACATGTCGTCCGCGTTTCAAAAGGTTATGACAGATATCTCTGGCATGCTTTGCGACGTGTACAATGCAGATGCGGTCGCATTGGTGCCCGGTGGCGGCACATTTGGTATGGAAGCGGTGGCCCGACAATTCGCCAAGGACGCCAACGTGCTGGTCGTCCGTAACGGGTGGTTTTCGTACCGGTGGAGCCAGATTTTTGAAGCTGGCGGCTTCACATCCCAAACAACGGTGATGAAGGCGCGGCAAATGGGCAATACGCAGCCTGCGCCGTTCGCGCCAGCACCGATCGAAGAAGTGACAGCCAAAATCCACGAGCTTCGACCCGATGTCGTCTTCGCCCCGCATGTAGAGACAAGCGCGGGCGTCATACTGCCGGACGCCTATCTGACCGCTTTGGCCGCAGCTGCCCACGACGTTGGCGCATTGATGGTGCTGGATTGTATTGCGTCTGGTTGCGCTTGGGTCGACATGAAAAAGACCGGTGTCGATGTCTTGATCAGCGCACCGCAAAAAGGATGGAGCGCATCGCCCTGCGCGGGACTTGTGATGATGTCAGATCGCGCCGAGGCGCGTTTGCAAGAAACCAGTTCGGACAGTTTCGCGATCGATTTGGCAAAGTGGCGCCAAATCATGGTGGCTTATGAAACCGGGGGTCACGCCTACCACGCAACGATGCCAACTGATGCATTGCGCGCCTTTCGCGACACGATGTTGGAAACAAAGGAATTCGGCTTCCGAAAGCTATGTGATGCGCAATGGGAGCTTGGCAATGCCGTGCGGGCCATGCTTGCGGACAAGGGCGTTGTTTCAGTCGCGGCCGAAGGGTACGGCGCGCCGGGCGTGGTGGTGAGCTACACTGAAGATCCCGAAATCCAAACCGGCAAACGTTTTGCCGCCGAAGGGATGCAGATCGCAGCAGGGGTTCCCTTGCAGTGTGATGAACCTGCGGATTTTCGCACTTTCCGGTTGGGGCTGTTTGGCTTGGACAAGCTTTATGATGTGCCCGGTACATTGGCCCGGTTGCGGCGGGTGACGGACCAAGTGCTGTAGGCAACGGTGGGGTGCGTGTTAGCGCATCCCCAAACCCATTTGCATCAGTGTTTTACGAACCGGGCCCGCGGCGTACAGTGCTTGCAACCCGGCCGCGCGCGCATCACGCAACGGTTGCGCCGTCACTTGCGAGGCCCTGTTCAGCATATCAACACCGTTCACGCGCAAGCGCAAATCGTTGTAGCGTGCCGCATGATACGCGCTCAGCATCGCGGGGCTGCCAAGGTCCCCGGCATGCGCTTGTGAAAGGTCACGCAGGCTGGCCAGGTCGGCCAAGGACATGTTCAGGCCTTGTGCGCCGATGGGGGGCACCACATGGGCCGCCTCGGCCATTAATGCCACGCGGCGCCCGTCCAGCCGATCTGCAATCTGGCTGATGATCGGCCATATGCTGCGGCGCGACGCCAATGACAGCGGGCCAAACAATCCGCAAGAGCGTCGGGTCATTTCCGCTTCAAAATCAGCGACATCCATGGACTGTAGTCGCAAGGCAGTGGGGCCATCTTCCATCCAGACCACGGCGGACGCCGGGGCGCCGTCGCGATCCGGAAGGGGAACCAAAGTAAAGGGTCCACCGGTTCGGTGAATTTCAGTTGATACATTTTCATGTGGGATGGGGTGCGTGACGGCAAAGGCCAGCGCTTTCTGACCGTAGCGTGATGTGCGAACCCCGATCCCGGCAGCCGTTCGCATGAGCGAGTGGCGACCGTCGGCAGCGAGCACCAGTTTACAAGCCACGCTTGATCCGTCGCTGAGCCCCACGCGCGCCTCTTTTGTACGGGCAACAAGCGATGTGGCGCCGATGCCCAAACGCAAGGACACAGTGGGCAGCCGTGACAAAAAGCTCAAAAGCTCGCGCCGTAACAACCAGTTGGGCAGGTTCCAACCAAACGGTTGGTCGCTGATGTCGGATGCATTGAAATCCCGCACGATCCGTGGCTCTGGCTCATCCCCACCGGCATCGACAATGCGCATGACTTGCAACGGGGCAGCATGATCGTCCAGCAGCGGCCAAACGCCGGCGTCTGACAATACCGCCCGCCCCGGTTGCAAGATCGCTGTTGTGCGCAGGTCTGCGTCCGGATCGTCGCGGTCCGTGACAGGCGGCGCCGGATCGACGCACAGAACGTTGCGACCGGCCGCGCCGAACACGGCCGCTGCACTCAGTCCAGCAATCCCGCCACCTGCGATAACTATGTCATACGTCTCTGTCATGACGCCAAGTAGTATCCTAGCCTCGGCTGATCAGGATCAGCACAAACCACAACCCGGGTACCATCAGAACCGCGGGCACGTACAGGCCCGGCAACCCAAACAGCACCACGGACAAAATCCACAGCATCACGAACAACGCGACGGCATAGTATAGGTTTTCGGGCCCACCTTCTTCTACATCGCGCGCCACCCAACCGATGACGGGCACAGCAAAAAACAAGCGCTTCCAGAACGGGAGGCGAGGGGTAATCGAGGCGTCAGCCATGGCAAAACTCCAATCAGGTTCCCATGGATGTATGCTGCAGTCGCGAAATCGACAGCCACAATCTGTCGCATCTGGTGCGTTAGCTGAGTTCGCCAAGAAACCGGCTCAGATCGTCGGTGTGAAAGTGGATATGGTCCGCGTCATGCGGCGCGTCTCCGACATGTACTGTGCGCATGCCCATCGCATGGGGGGCAGCAAGGTTACGGGGATCATCCTCGAACATTGCGGCTGTTTCGGCTCTGATGCCGTCCCGCGCAAAGATCGTTTCAAACGCCGATCGTTCGGGTTTGGGCACATAGTTGGCGTGTTCGACACCATAGATCGCGTCGAACAAACCTCCGAGCCCGCGCGCGTCCAGAACGCGCTCGGCATACGGCGCCGACCCGTTCGTATAGACGATACGACGCCCTGGCAGCCCGGAAAGACGGGTGGCCAGTTGCGCATCAGCTTCAAGATGCGTCATGTCGATATCGTGCACGTCCACCAGATAAGGGTCAGGATCAATGTCGTGTTCCTGCATCAACCCCGCTAGCGTGGTGCCATACTCCCGCCAATACGTTTTACGCAACCTGTCCGCTTCTGCATGTGAGACGCGTAAGCTTTCCATCACGTACCGGGTCATGCGCTTTTCGATTTGATCGAACAAGCGCGCGTGCGGGGGGTACAGCGTGTTATCCAAGTCAAATCCCCACGCCGTGACATGCGAAAATGCGTCTTTGGCCATGGAGGTGTGTTAGGTCACCAACCGGTGGGTTTCAATGCCCGGGGTTGATCGAAGAACGGTGCCACATATAGACATGTGTAAACAAGGAAAGACACTTTTTCTATGGAACATGTCAAAGCGCCGCAAACCGATGCCTATACCCTGATCCTCGAAGC
>CAWUIW010000234.1:0-5340 GCA_963922515.1 uncultured Rhodobacterales bacterium
TGCCGAACTACTTCGACATCTTGCCCATGTACTTGGTCGTGCTGGCGCTGATGCCGCTCTTCATGGCGCTATCGGGCTTGGGGTTTACAGCGGTGGCAGCGGCAAGCATTGCCATTTGGTTCGGTGCGAATGCTGGCTGGCTGTGGTTGCCGGCCGAGCCATGGTCGGACCGCGAATGGTTTTTCAACCCGTTCGGTTGGCAGCTTTTGTTCTTTACCGGTTTTGCCTTCATGCGGGGATGGTTGCCGCAACCGCCGGTGACCCGCGGACTGATCTGGCTGGCCGCTGCGTTTGTCATCCTCTCGGCGCCGATCGGGTCATGGAAAGTGTTCACCTGGGTCAACGCGGCGTTCCCTGATCTTGGCGACGCCCTGCGCGGCGTGTGGCGATGGTTCCGGCTGTTTCAGGAAAACACCGGGTTCAACCTGCGCGGCAAAACGGACTTCGGCATTATGCGTTACTTGCATTTCCTGTCGCTGGCCTACTTGGCGTGGGTTGCGGTGGGCGTTGATGGGTGGCGATTGAAAGCCGTCGCCAATGGTGTAATGGGATGGGCCGGCACCCAAGGATTGTCGGTCATCACGAAAGTCGGTCAACAATCCTTGGCGGTTTTTGTCTTTTCGATGGCCTTGGCCCGGCTGTTGGGCTTTGCACTGGATCAGTTGGAGCGCACACCGGCAACATGGGCGCTGATCAATCTGGGCGGGTTCTGCCTGATCACGCTGTGCGCTTATGCGGCCGCGTGGTTCAAGGGCCAGCCTTGGCGGAGCAAACGCACATGACCCTGTCTCGTCGTGGATTTTTGGCTGGAACAACGGCCATTCTGGTCGCGCCGCAGCTGCGTGCTGCCGGTGTGACCGAGCCGTTTACGCATGAAACAGTGATCGCTAAGGCGCAAGCGCTCGCGCAACGTCGGTACATGGAAAGACCCAGCGTGCCGCAAGACTGGCTCGATCTGACATACGAGCAATATAGGCTGATGTGGTTCCGCAGTCTTGACGCGTTATGGTCGGACAGCAATCGCAGCTACAATGTGGATTTTTTCCATCCTGGTCTGTATTTTCCACAACCTGTCAAAGTGTTTACGGTTGAAAAAGGACAAGCGCAGGAAGTGCCATTTGACCTGTCGAAGTTCGACAGAACCGACAAAGCCCCCGAACTATCCGTGGACGAAACGCTGGGATACTCGGGCCTTCGTTTGAGAACCGAACACGATCAACCGGGGATCAAGAACGAATTCTGCGTGTTCCAAGGCGCCAGCTATTTCCGAGCGATCGGTTGGGGCATGTTCTATGGCCTGTCTGCGCGCGGCCTCGCGTTGAAAACTGGCGATCCGATGGGCGAAGAGTTTCCTGATTTCACCCATTTCTGGCTGGAAGCGCCAACCGCCGATCAAAGAAACATCGTGCTTCACGCCTTGCTGGACAGCCCGAGTGTGGCCGGTGCCTACAGGTTCGATATCAAACCGGGTCCGACCTGTGAGATGGAGGTGACGGCCACGCTGTTCCCGCGCCAAGACCTGACGCATGTCGGGCTTGGACCGCTGACATCGATGTTCCTTTACGACGACAAGGATCGCACGCGGTTCGATGACTTTCGACCCGCAGTACATGATTCCGATGGATTGCTGATCGAAAACGGGGCCGGCGAAACAATATGGCGGCCGCTGTCCAATCCGCATCGGTTGCAAGTGTCCAGTTTTGTCGATGACAACCCACGTGGGTTCGGGTTGATGCAGCGGGCACGAATGCTGTCGGATTTCAACGATCTGGAAGCGCACTACCACGACCGGCCTGGCCTGTGGGTCGAACCACGGGGTGAATGGGGACGGGGCGCGGTGACGCTTGTGGAAATTCCGGCAGATAAGGAAATCTATGACAATATCGTCGCCTATTGGCGGCCGTCTGAGCCGATGCAGGCCGGATCACGGGCAGAGCTGTCGTACCGGCTGTCCTGGTGCTCAGAAGCGCCGCGCACGGATCAGTTGCCCCGTGTCTTGAACACGGCCATGGGGTTGAGCTTTGACGGCGCCAAGCGGTTGGCCGTCATCGATTTCGAGGATCATCCGGATTTGCATGGCGCGCCAGACGACTTCGCTAAGCATATTCAGTCGCCGCATGTCGATACGTCTGACGGGGTTTTGCAACGCAATCCCGATACCGGTGGGCTGCGGCTTGCGTTTTCATTTAATCCCGGCGACCGCGACCTCGTGGAGTTGCGCGCGCAACTTCGCAAGGACGGGCAGGCGGCCAGCGAAGTTTGGTTGTTCCGATGGACGGCGTAATCCGCGACCTGCATGTTATGCCGCCGGAAACACCGATGGCGATGCCCGCGCAAGACTTGCGTGCGCCGTTCAGTGACCGGGCAGCGCCTGGCGTGTCGCGACCGCGAGGCACACTGGCTTGGCGCCTGGTGTCCTTTGGTCCGGCTGCCATCGCTACAAGCGGGTTTTGCTACGCCATGTGGGAGTGGTTTGCCGGTAGCGGCATCAGCTGGATCGAAGGCGTACTGCTGACATTGATTGCGTTCAATTTCTTCTGGTTATGCTTCACGGTCTGCACGGTGGCACTGGGCTTGGCGTCGCTCAGCCGCGAACAGCGTCCGGAAAGAACTGCGGTTCCGCCCCAAAAAGTCGCGTTGTTGATGCCAATCTACAACGAAATGCCTTGGTATGTGCTGGGCAATGCGGCGTCCATGCTGCAAGAGCTTCAGGCCCGCAACGGTGGGCATGAATATGCGATGTTCATTCTCAGCGACACGCAAGACGAAATGATTGCTGAAGCCGAACAAGTCAGCGTTGCGGCTTTGCGGGCGCATCTTGGCTGGGACATCCCGATCTATTATCGCCGCCGGCCGGACAATGTGGACCGCAAGGTAGGCAACATCGCTGACTGGGTGCAGCGTTGGGGCGGGGCCTGGCCCGCCATGTTGGTTCTGGATGCAGATAGTCTTATGACAGGGCGTGCGATCGTGCGATTGACCGACGCGCTGGCCCAAGATCCGTCCGCTGGCTTGATACAAAGCTTTCCGCAATTGATTGGCGCGCAATCCGTGTTTGCGCGGATGCAGCAGTTTGCAAACGGTGTCTACGGCGCGGCGCTGGCCGAGGGTCTGGCGCGCTGGGGCGGTCAAGAAGGTAACTACTGGGGACACAATGCGATAATTCGCACTGCTGCCTTTGCGGCTTGTGCCGGTTTGCCACGCATGCGCAACATCGTGAACGGGCGCGAACAACTGATCATGTCGCATGATTTTGTCGAGGCAGGACTGCTGCGGCGGGCAGGTTGGGGTGTGCGGTTCCTGCCGCGTATCAAGGGCAGCTACGAAGAGTCCCCGCACACGCTGATTGACCACATTCGCCGCGACCGGCGCTGGTGCCATGGCAATTTGCAGCATCTGCGGTTGCTTTGGACACCGGGATTGCGCGGCGTATCACGCTTTCATCTATTCCACGGCGCAATTGGATATCTTTTGTCACCGATCTGGTTTGCACTGCTTGTGATGTGGGCCCTTGTCGGCACGGGTGAAGAGTCGTCGGTGCTGATCTATTTTTCGCCGGACAATCCGCTGATCCCTCATTGGCCCCAAATGACCGAAGGCCGGCACGTGTTCATCATCTTGCTGATGTACGGGCTACTGCTGGCGCCAAAACTGATGGGCATTGCAGCGATCCCGCTCACCGGTGCGCGCTTTCATGAATTTGGGGGAGGGGCGCGATTTGCCTTGTCGCTGCTGTCGGAGGTTTTCTTGTCAGTCCTTTACGCACCGATCCTGATGGTTCAGCAAATGATCGCCGTAGTGCGGGTGGCCTTGGGTTTGCAAAAGGGCTGGGCACCGCAAGCGCGGTCCGGTGATCATTACTCCATGTGGGACCTGATCCGCAGCCATGCCCTGGAAACCGTCAGCGGGCTTGCCCTGTTGACCGGCATTTGTGTTGGCGTTGTGTCGCTTTGGCTTTTGCCCATCGCGATCAGCCTCGCCTTTGCGGTCCCTTTGTCCGCGTTCAGCGGCGTGTCATTGGGGCGCAGGTTGACCGGTTGGATGGCCACACGACAGGACGTTCGGCAACCCGCAGTCTCGCGGGGTGCCGAACGGTACCGGGCCGAATTAAAAGCGATGCTAGAGGCCGGGACGGTCACACCAGCCGAATAATCACGGCAGTGCTTCGTACCAATCGATGGTCATGTCAGCCCACCCTTGGGGGATCGAATGTCCCCCTGGGTGCAGTGCGAAAACCAAGGCGCCTTCGTCGCAATTGGCCCAAACACGCATCCAGAACGGGCCATTGACTTGCATGGTGTCAGGCTTGTGTTCAGCGCACCCGTTTGCATCCCGCCACAAATCCAGCCCATAGTGGATGTCGCCTTGTTGGAACCGCCCACCGCCCAGCAGGCGGCCTTCCAGTGGGACGACGCCGTCGGTCCACCCGTGGGTATGGTGCAGGCGCACCGGGCCGGAACACTCCGTGGGATGCGGTTTCCAAAACCCGCCGGCCACTGGCGCGTACGCGCTGAACGCGTCTGGTGTGGCACAAGCAAGATAGCTCACCATAAAGCCACCCCCGGAAAAACCGGACAACACAGTGCGATTGGGATCTACGCCAAACGTGGTCGCGGCGTCTTTGACGACGGATTGCAAAAACGCGGCCTCGTCACGGCTGCCCATCCCGTCGCGAAAGGCCCAGCCAGTCGGGGTACCAGGGCCGCGCCGGGGCAGGGCATCGGGGGCGATGATGGCGTAGCCGCGATCCAGGATACTGGCAACCAAGCGTTTGTTTTTCATCACGTTTGCGCCGCTGCTGCCGTAGCCGTGCAAGAACATGATCGTGGCAGTGTTCGATGTTGCGCTCGGTGGGACGGCGATGTGATAGGTGCCGTTTTCCAACGCGCAGGCTTCGGGCGATGGCCCACAGCCTGCCACAGCTGCGCTGGCGCCGAACAAGACGCCCAGCGATGCAACAAGGTTTCGGATCAACTTTGG
Source organism: uncultured Rhodobacterales bacterium (assembly GCA_963922515.1). Taxonomy (GTDB): domain Bacteria; phylum Pseudomonadota; class Alphaproteobacteria; order Rhodobacterales; family Rhodobacteraceae; genus JACOMT01. The sequence continues at coordinate 4,981 of CAWUIW010000234.1, forward strand.
GCCTCCTCGAACGGACGGGTCGGCAGGTTCGATTTCAGCCACCCCGGACCGGCCGATGACCCGAGCATGCCTTCGGGCACATCGATGATGTTTGTATAGCCTGCGTTGGTCAGCGCCTGACTCAACCGCGCAGATCGGACACCTCGAGCGCAAATCAGGGCGATGGGCGCAGATCTGTCCGGACCGGCCGCCTCAGCCAGTGCAACAAGGAAATCTTCGCGTCGCATGTCGATCGTGACCGCGCCCGCGCCAATGCCTGTCCGTTTCCATTCATCGGGACGGCGAATATCGACAAGGGTCACGGCGCCACTTTCCGCTTGTTGATGGGCTTCGGCCACCGTCAACGTGCCACCAGAATAA
>CAWUIW010000235.1:0-5298 GCA_963922515.1 uncultured Rhodobacterales bacterium
AGGGCTCGTTGGGCCGATCATGGTTCTGTTTCAGTTGAGCGGACAGGACAGTGTCGCCAGATCGCGCGCCAATACGCTTGTGTTCTTGACCTCGACTGGTTTGCTGACAGCGCCGTTGATGGCTATGCAGGGCATGTTGACGGCGGAAGCCGTTGTGCTGGGCCTGTTTTTGATCCTGCCCTATGGCGCTGCTGCGCGGTTGGGGCAGTGGTTGTTTGACCCCGGTAAACAGGCGCTTTATCGGAAAGTGGCCTATGTCATTATCGGGGTCTCTATCTTGATGGGCCTGCCAATTTACGGATAAGGACCTGATCCATGCGGTTGAACGAGATCACTTACAACGATGCCGAACCAATCGAAGGCTATGGCGCCGGTTTTTTCCGGATCGGTGGCCAGATTTACACCGGTGCTGTTCTGACGGGGCCGATGGGAACCGCAAGTTGGGGCGGGTACGGCGCGGTCGATGCGCTGCTGGAGCTGGCAGACCAGATCGACGTGCTGTTCATCGGCACAGGTGCCGAGATCGCGCATCTGCCACAGGATTTGCGGACAGCTCTGGAAACCGCGGGCGTCGGCGTGGAAGCGATGAGCAGCCCAGCAGCCTGTCGCACCTACAACGTTCTTCTCAGTGAAGGCCGTCGCATTGCCGCAGCACTGCGCCCGGTCTGAGCGGAGCGTAGCGTGGGGACCGTGCGATGAACCCAATCCCTTTGGCCGTCAACGATCTGACGATTGCCCGTGGCGGCATCGCGGTTCTGTCCGGTCTGTCCTTTCACATTGACCCGGGCCATGCGCTGATCCTGAGGGGGCCGAACGGATCGGGCAAAACGACCCTGCTGCGCACGATTGCGGGGCTGCAACCGCCGCTGGACGGCACCATCTCGGGTGCTGATGACCAGATTGCTTATATGGCGCATGCGGATGGGATCAAACCTACGCTGACGGTTGCCGAAAACCTGACCTTTTGGGCCGCCGTATTCGGATCACGGTCGATCGATGCTGCTCTGAATGCCTTTGACATGACAGGCTTGGCCCATCGCCGCGCCGGTCTGCTGTCGGCCGGACAAAAGCGACGTCTTGGGCTGTCGCGGCTTGTGGTCACGGACCGTCCGGTATGGATCCTTGATGAACCCACCGTTTCGCTGGATCGGTCAACCGTCGACCGATTTTCTGATCTTGTTGTTGGGCACCTCAGCGACGGCGGCATCGCGTTGATGGCAACTCATATCGATCTGGGTGTTGAAGCTGCGGTTTTGGATGTATCGGTTCACCGGGCGCGGGCGGACAGCGCATCGCATTCAGACGAGGCGTTTTTGTGAAAGCGCTTTTGATCCGCGATCTCAAGTTGGCGTTTCGCGCCGGGGGTGGTTTTGGCCTTGCGCTTGCGTTTTTCTTGATCGTTTGCACATTGGTGCCGTTGGCCGTCGGCCCGGACCCTAGCCTGCTGGGCCCAATTGCGGCGGGTGTTCTTTGGCTTGGAGCGTTGCTTGCAAACCTGTTGTCGCTGGATCGCCTTTTGTCGCTGGATTGGGAAGACGGATCACTTGATCTTTTGGCGACCGCACCGCTGCCGTTGGAAGCCGTCCTGATCATCAAGGCCTTTGCACATTGGTTGACGACGGGATTGCCCCTGACCTGCGCCGCGCCCATCTTGGCGGTTTTGTTGAACTTACCGGTGCCGGGCTATGGATGGCTGATGATGGGCTTGTTGATCGGCACCCCAGCGTTGTCCGCCATTGGGACTTTTGGCGCGGCTCTGACCGTGGGATTAAAACGCGGAGGCCTATTGCTGTCACTGTTGGTCTTGCCACTGTTCGTGCCCACCTTGATTTTCGGCGCTGAAGTCGCGCGCCGCGGGGCTGCCAGTTTGGATCCGTCGACCCCCTTGTTGTTGCTGGGCGGGATCACGGCGGCCACCGTGGCCCTGATGCCATTTGCCAGTGCTGCGGTGCTCCGCGTCAATCTGCGCTAACGCGTTTGATTGTGATCTTTTGTTGAACCGCATAAATGATCTTCATGTCTTTGTGGGAATACGCAAATCCAAAGAAGTTCCTCGCCACGTCAGAACGCGTGCTGCCGGTGTTGTGGGTTTCGGCGGCGGTCTGCCTTGTCGTCGGAGTGGTTTGGGGCTTTTTCTTTACCCCGGATGATTTTCGCCAGGGTTCGACGGTGAAGATCATTTACCTGCACGTGCCATCCGCGCTGATGGCGATCAATGCGTGGTTGATGATGCTGGTGGCCTCGTTGATCTGGCTGATACGGCGCCATCATGTCAGTGCCTTGGCGGCCCGGGCAGCGGCACCTGTCGGCATCGCAATGACGCTGATAGCGCTTGTGACCGGCGCGCTCTGGGGGCAGCCGATGTGGGGCACTTGGTGGGCGTGGGATCCGCGACTGACCTCATTCCTGATCCTGTTTCTGTTTTATCTCGGCTACGTCGCCCTTTGGGAAGCGGTCGAGGATCCGGACACCGCCGCTGACCTGACATCGATCCTGTGTTTGGTCGGGTCCGTCTTCGCCTTGCTCAGCCGGTACGCGGTCTTGTTCTGGAACCAAGGCTTGCACCAGGGTGCGTCGCTGAGCCTCGACGCGGAAAAGAACGTGGCCGACGTTTTCTATCAACCATTGCTGGTCTGCATCGCGGGCTTCGTGCTTTTGTTCATCGCCTTGGTGCTGTACCGCACCGGCACCGAGATCTGCGCCCGCCGTATGCGGGCCATCCGGAACCGGGACAGGCTTGCCACATGATGCCGGATCTTGGAAAATATGCGGATACCGTTTTATCCGCCTATGCTGCATCCATTGTATTGCTCTTAGCCATTGTGGTGCTTTCGGTGATCCGGGGGCGACGGGTGCGCCGCGACATGGCGTCCATGCTCGACCGGCAGAACACCGATGGCTAAAATCTCTCCTTTGATGATTGCACCGCCGGCGGTTTTCCTTGGCTTTGTTGCGCTTGCAGCCATTGGCATGTTCCGGGATGACCCAGAGGCGTTACCGTCCGCGCGCGAAGGTCAGGCCGCGCCGGCCGTTGTGCTGACAGAATTGCCCGGCAAGGTGCTGTTTGATGACCAGACGTTGCGCGATGGCAAGGTGAAACTCGTGAACTACTGGGCCAGCTGGTGCGCGCCTTGCCGCGTTGAACATCCCAATCTGGACCAACTCGCCGAAGAAGGCATTCCGATTTATGGGGTGAACTACAAGGATGATCCCGGCAACGCGTTGGCCTTCCTTGAAGAGTTGGGTGATCCTTATGCCGCAATCGGTGCCGATGTCTCTGGCCGGATGGCTTTGGATTGGGGCCTCTACGGTGTGCCCGAAACCTACGTGATCGCGGGCGATGGCACGGTTATCTTGCGCTTTGCCGGACCGATCACGCAGCGCGTGATTGCCAATACGATCCGACCTGCACTTGATGCCGCCGCCAACTGACGGCTTGTGCCGCCACATTTTCCTCCTTATATGCGCAACGAACGACCTTACGGTCGCGTCGGAGATTTTATGACAGAGCTTGTCACCCGCCACTGAGGCCCGTCTGACATTGGGGCCACACATCTGATCGCCCCTGCGCGTTGCCGGGGCGCGGTTTGGTTTGGCGTATTCCGAGACACGTTCATGAACATATCCAAACGCGAACAACGCGTCCTGCATGCTTTGGCGCAGGGTGGAGCCATCCACTTTAAACGCAACGAAAATGGCAAACTAACGGACGTGACCTGCGTGACCCGAGACGGGCATATTTTGGTCGATTGCACGCTGGAGGTCACGGACAAGTTGCGCAAGCGGCGGTTCATTCGGTCGCGCGGTGGGCGGCCCTACAAGGTCACGCGCGAGGGGCTGCTGGCCGTGCGGGCGCAGCTCGACAACCGTTGACGGTGGGGGGCAAAACGCTTGCGTCCCTGCTGGCGCAAGTGGCGCAAGCAGGGACGTTTTGCGGCCCGCCGCTACAATCGATATCCGCCGGAGACTTCCAGGATTTCTCCTGTGATCCCCCCGGCCGCATCCGATGCTAGAAATCGCACAGCCGAGGCGATGTTGTCGGGCGTGGCCAGCCGCCCTAACGCGGTGTCCCTGACGAACAACGCTGTCAGTTCGTCAGGGCGCGGCGCTTCGGGTGTGTTGACCGGTCCCGGGGCCACGGCGTTGACGCGAATACCGCGCGCGCCCAGTGTTTTGGCGGCAATCTTGGTCCAGTTATCGAGCGCGGCTTTGCTGGCGGAATAGCTGTGCGCGGACATGGCCGGAAGACGCGCGTTGACAGACGAGATGTTCACAACTGCAGCGCCCGGTTTCAGAAAAGGCAAGGCGGCGTTCAGCAATCCCATTGGGGCAGAAACATTGATGCCCATCGTCTGTGACACAGTGGCCTCGTCATAGGCGGTACAATCATCTGCTGCGACCTGGGCTGCGTTGTTGACAATGATATCCAGCTGTCCAAAACGGTCGATCACCTTGGCGGGCAGAGCGGCGACCTGTGACGGGTCCAACATGTCCGCCTGAATCGCGTGTATGCCGGGAAATGCGGCGACCAAGGCGTCTGGTGCGGTGGTCAGATAGGTGACCGAGACGGCGTGGTCTTTTGCCAAATCCGCAGCAATCGCGCGGCCCAAGCCGCGCGCGGCTCCGGTGATGAGTGCGGTTTTCATGTCCGAACCTCTCAAGCGATGGCGCCGTGCCATTGGTCGTGGCGCGTGCCCCAACACCATAGCCAGAACACGGTTGAACTTGGAAGTCGTGCCCCGGGCTTGACCCGGGGCCTCTTGGCTTTTCTACCTTGGCGTGCAGATATCCCGGGTCAAGCCCGGGACAGGCTGTTCTGCAGTGGGTTACTCTGCGGCAACAGGGGCTTTTGCAAGGTTCCGAAGCACGTAGTGCAAGACGCCACCATGTTCGATGTATTCAATCTCGATGGCGGTATCGATCCGGCATTTCAGCATGATCTCTTTCACCGTGCCATCGGCCATGGTGATGGAACAGGGGACTTCTTGAAGCGGCTCGATGGTATCCAGACCGCTGATCGAGACCGTTTCATCGCCGGTCAGTCCCAAGGATTTCCGGGTGTCACCACCGGTGAACTCGAACGGGATGACACCCATACCAACAAGGTTGGACCGGTGGATCCGCTCGAAGCTTTCGGCGATCACGGCCTTGACGCCCAAAAGAGCTGTGCCTTTGGCCGCCCAGTCGCGGGAGGATCCCGCCCCGTATTGCTCACCGCCAAAGATCACCAGCGGTGTGCCCGCGTCCTGATAGGCCATCGCTGCATCAAAGATCGACGTCTGTGCGCCATCGGGACCT
>CAWUIW010000236.1:0-5296 GCA_963922515.1 uncultured Rhodobacterales bacterium
CTGCCAAAAGGGATTGATGGTGCCGCCAGGCGTGAGCTTTGTGTTTTTCAACGGCAAAGCAGATGCGGTGCGCCAGACCTTGCCGCGTGTCAGCCGGTATTGGGACTGGGCCCCCCGCGTTCGTCCGCAAGGCTATTACCAATACTTCAACGGAACGGCCCCGACACATCACCTATATGGTTTGCGCGTCGCACTTGACATGATCCACGCCGAAGGGATGGAGGCAATTTGGGACCGGCACGCCCGCTTGGCTCAAGCCATTTGGGCCGCGGTCGATGTGTGGGGGCAGGGCGGGCCTTTGCGCCTGAATGTCGAGATGCCGGAACACAGAAGTTGCGCCGTCACGAGCCTCAGCATCGGTGCGCCAAACGGCACGGCCTTGCGTAGGTTCGTCGAGCATGAACTGGGTTTGACCCTGGGCATAGGGCTGGGCATGGAAACGCCGGCGGACCCCGGCGGAGACGGGTATTTTCGCTTTGGTCACATGGGGCACGTGAACGGTCAAATGATCCTTGGATTGCTTGCCGGGGTCGAAGCAGGTCTTGCAGCACTGAGCATTCCGCGAGGTTCAGGTGCGATTGATGCGGCCGCCGCTGTGATCGCCGGACGTTAGGGGCGATTGGCCGTGCGGGACGCCAGCCACGTGATCCCGGTGTTGAGCAAAGCGGCCACAACAAGAACCGCGACGTAGCCGAGCAAAGCCCAGATCACCATGAAAACCCACATGAGATTGACACCCAGCATAGTCAGAGCGGCGTTGGTGTAATTCGGCGCTGATTTCATTCTGTGATCGTTCATGTCGGCACCTTTGCGCAACGAAGTCGCGCAAGGCTATCGTGTTTCTGGTTAAAAATGAATGTTATTCGCCTGGAAGTTTCAGGGCGCGCGGCAGCGCTTCGGCAAAGCAGGCCAGGTCTGCGGAGGTGCCGCAACTCACCCGAATGCACCGGTTTTGCGGCTTGGCAAATGGCATGCGCACAAAAACGCCAGACGAAGCCAGGTATTCGAGTACGGATTTTGCGAAAATTCCGTCACGGCCGCAGTCAATCGCGACAAAATTCGCGGCCGAGGGTAAGGCTGTCAGGCCATTGGCCGCTGCAATTGCGCCAATTTCGGCCCGCGCATGCGAGATTTCGCTCTGCACTTTTGCCAGCCAGTCTGCATCTGCCAATGCGGCCAGCGCGCCCGCTTGGGCGATGCGATTGACGCCGAAATGGTTGCGGACCTTGTTGAAGGCTTGGATCAGTGTTGGCGCGGCAATTCCGTATCCGACGCGGGCTCCGGCCATGCCATATACCTTTGAAAACGTGCGCATCCGGATCACACGGGGATCATCGGCGCTGACCTGCAAGGCCGCCGCGGCTGGCGCACATTCCAGATAGGCTTCATCCAGCACAAGAAGGCAGCCTTCCGGCATGGCGTCCAAGGCTGCTGACAGTGCTGCACTTTCATGCCAGCTGCCCATCGGATTGTCGGGATTGGCCAGGTAGACCAACTTGGCCCCAACACGCCCCGCACAGTCCATCAGGGCCACCGGATTTTCGTGATCGTCTTGATAAGGCACCTTGTGCAGAATCCCACCAAACCCGGCCACGTGGTAGTTGAAAGTCGGATAAGCCCCGTCAGACGTGACCACCGCGTCCCCGTTCTGGATAAACAGACGGACAAGATATCCCAACAAACCGTCGATGCCTTCGCCAATCACGATGTTCTCAGGCTCGACGCCATGATGTGCCGCGAGCGCACGCTTGAGATCGTGCGTCTCGGGATCGCCATACATCCATGCGTCGCGCGCAGCGCTGGCCATCGCTTCGATCGCACGCGGGGATGGACCAAACACGCTTTCGTTGGCACCTAAACGGGTCAGGAACGGTGCTCCGCGTGCGCGTTCCTGGGCTTCTGGACCCACGAAAGGCACGGTTGCGGGCAAGGCATTGGCAAGCGGTGTCAGGTGCAGTTCGGACATGGGCGCACGCTACGCGCAATGCAGGAACAAGGGCAAGGCTTGCCATGTCGTTCAGGCCTCGCCAATGTCACACAACAGCTAGGGAAACGGATCATGCGGCTGCTTTTTGGACTGCTTTTATTGGGTTTGGTGTACTTGTTGGCCTGGCCCGTACCGGTACAGCCGGTGTCTTACACTATGCCGGCGGCCCCTGAATTTGTGGGACCAACGGCTGAAAACGATGCGCTTTCCGAGGCTGAACTGGTGGCGCTGCCAGGCGGCACAATCGGCCCGGAAGACTTGGCCGTTCTGCCGGATGGGCGTGTGTATACAGCCGATCTGGCGGCCAATCTCTGGCGCATCGATGGGCCTCAACCGGTTTTGGTCGATCAGTTGGGAGGACGCCCTTTGGGGATCGATGCTGGCCCGGACGGTGCGATCTACATTGCCGACAGTTTCCGTGGTCTGCTGCGCTGGACTGGACCCGGGGAACTTGAAATCCTTGCCGACGCCATTGACGGTGCCCCGATCGTGTATGCCAACCAACTGGACGTGGCACGCGACGGTACGGTTTATTTTTCCAACTCGACGGACCGGTTCGACCCAAGAACGATGGGTGGCACCAAACCCACCTCTGTCCTGACGGTTTGGGAACAGTCCGATGCGGGCTATGTCGCCCGCCGTGCGGCTGACGGAACCGTCGAAAAAATTGCCGACGGCTTCGTTTACACCAACGGGGTCGCGCTTTCGCCGGATGAAGACTATCTGCTGATTGCCGAAACCGGCCGGGCACGCCTGCACCGACACTGGCTGAAAGGCCCGCGCGCCGGTGAAACCGAACTGTTCATGGAAAACCTGCCCGGCTATCCCGACAATCTTGAACCTATGGGGGACGGGACATTCTGGCTGGCCTTTGCCAGCCCGCGGCTGTCAACCGAAGCGCTGATGCCCTATCCATTGGCGCGCAAGATGATCTGGCGTCTGGGACCAATGGTGCGGCCCGCGCCCGTCGAACGCGGCCACTTGATACAGTTCGACGAAACTGGGCGCATTCTACAATCCTTACAGGACCCGGCTGGTCACTTGGGGATCACTACCGGCGGAAGGCCGGTGGGCGCCACGCTGTATGTCATGACGCTGGACAGTCCCGGCTTTGGTCGTATGCCGCTGGACCCGTGATCCGGGCGCCAAGCGAACCTTCCGCAACGTTCCAGTGGCGCCCTTGCGCGATAGCCTGCATTTTGACGGCGCATGAGGGGAGAAAACCAAATGGCCCGCGTATCTGTTGAATACTCCGATCACATCGCACACGTGACACTCACGCGCGGCGACAAGATGAACGCCCTGGATGATGCGATGGTCCAGGCCATCATATCAGCCGGGCAAGACGTGGCGGCCTCGGACGCTCGCGCGGTTGTGCTGGCGGGTGAAGGCAAAAGCTTTTGCGCCGGTCTGGACGTGGCAAGTTTTGCCAAGATGGGCCAAACCGACCCAGAAGAATGGTTGATGACGCGCAGCCATGGCGACACCAACACAATGCAGGAATTGGCCATGGTATGGCGCCGCGTGCCCGTTCCGGTCATAGCTGCGCTGCAGGGCGCTGTGTACGGCGGCGGACTGCAATTGGCGCTGGGCGCGGATATTCGCGTTGCCGCGCCCGATGCCAAACTCTCGATCCTGGAGATGAAGTGGGGCCTGATCCCAGACCTTGGGGGCATGGTGCTGTTGCCGCATCTGGTGCGTTCGGATGTCTTGCGCCAGATGACCTACACCGCTGTTCCCATCGGCGCCGAACAAGCCGAACGCTGGGGGTTGGTCACGCAAATCGCCAAAGATCCGCTGGCGGCGGCGACCGCATTGGCAATCGAGATTTCGGGTAAAAGTCCATCAGCCATTCGCGCTGCCAAACGGTTGATTTCGTTTGCGGAAACCAATGACCGTGAGGCAGTGCTGCTGGAGGAGTCTCGCGAACAGGTGCAGTTGATCGGCAAGCCGGACCAGATGGAAGTGATCGCCGCCCAAATGCAAGGCCGGGCGCCGGTTTTCAAAGCCGAGTGATCCAGCGGAGCGCGCCCGCTGGGCGCGCACGCGATGCTTTGGCCCGGCGGAGCCGGGCCGATTTTTGGTGCTCTTACTAGGCCAGTTCCGCCAATCTGGCCAAGGCGTCCTTCAGCTTGGCTTCTTCGTCTTCGCGCAATGCCAGATTTTCGCGGGTTTCTTCCACCACCTCATCCGGTGCCGATGCCACGAACTTCGGGTTGTTCAACCGCCCCCGCAATCCGCCCAATTCCTTGGCCAATTTGCCCAGTGATTTCTCAAGCCGCGCTTTTTCCTCGCCGATATCGATGATGTCCGCCAGCGGTAAGCCAAAGCTGGCTCCTTCGGCGGGTATCGCAATGGTGCCTTTTGGAAAACTCTCGGTCTCGGACAGGTCTTCGATCCTGGCAAGACGCTTGATCAAGGTGGCGTTGCGATCCCACGCAGCTTGGCCTGCAGCATCGATTTTGGACACGAGCATTGGAACGTAAAGCCCCGCGGGCACATGCATTTGCGCCCGCGCTGACCGTGTGTTCTCGATCAGGGCAATGACCCAGTTCATTTCCTTATCCGCAGGGTTGTCCACAAGCTCGAGGCCATAAGTCGGCCAGTCGGCATGGACCAGCATTTTAGAGCGCGTGCCGCTCAGACCCCACAACTCTTCGGTGATGAACGGCATGATGGGATGCAACAGGATCAAGCATTGGTCCAACACCCATTTCATCGTTTGCCGGGTTTCCAGTGCCACTGCAGCGTCATCGCCTTGCATCAAGGGTTTTGAGAATTCGAGGTACCAGTCGCATACCTTGCCCCAGACAAAGGCATAAAGCCCGTTGGCAGCGTCGTTAAAGCGATAGGCTTCAAGTGCGGCATCTACATCTGCGCGCACCTTTGCGGTTTCGCCGATGATCCACTTGTTCAGGGTTTCTTGCGGGGCCGGGATGCCGCCTACAGGGTCTGTGGAAAACACCTCGTTCATTTCGGCAAAACGCATGGCGTTCCAAAGTTTGGTACCGAAATTCCGATAGCCGGCAATGCGTTGCATGTCGAGCTTAAGAACGCCCCCAAGGGCGGCCATGGCGGCCGAGGAGAACCGAAGGGCGTCGGCGCCATATTCGTCGATGACTTCCAGCGGGTCGACGACATTGCCAACCGATTTTGACATCTTCTTGCCTTTGGCGTCGCGGACGAGGCCGTGCAGGTATACGGTGTCAAAGGGGATGGTGTCGGTGACGGCCAGTTGCATCATCATCATGCGGGCGACCCAGAAGAACAGGATGTCCTGACCGGTGATGAGGTCGGAGGTGGGGAAGT
>CAWUIW010000237.1:0-5277 GCA_963922515.1 uncultured Rhodobacterales bacterium
CAGCTTGGCCTTGCGTTCGCGGCCCTTGTCCCGACCTGTCAGAACTTCGATCACCACACCGGCCGCGTTGGCCAATGGCAACAAGCTTTCCAAATGCTGGCGCGCGAGGATCTCGGTAGGCGCCATCAGCACGCCCTGCCCGCCCGCTTCCACCGCGACCAGCAGGCTCATGAAAGCCACCAACGTTTTGCCCGAGCCCACGTCACCTTGCAAAAGGCGGTTCATGCGCAGCGGTCGCGTCATGTCGTCGGCGATTTCGGCCATCGCGCGGTCCTGCGCCGCGGTTGGACGGTAGGGCAGTGTTGCCAGTACCCTGCTTTGCAAAGCACCGGTGGCCATGCTGGTTTGTCCCGGTGCCTGGCTGTCCCGCGCGCGGGCCAAGGCCAACGTCAGTTGATGGGCCAAAAGTTCATCATACGCGAGACGTGCCCGCGGCGGTGCGGTGGGGCCAAGATCATCTAGCGACTGAGGGGCATGCGCCGACGCAAGCGCTGTGGCAGTGCCGGGCCAGGTTTCCCGCTCTTTCAGCGCAGCATCCATCCATTCTGGCAGATCCGGCACACGGCTCATGGCCGATTGGACCGCCCGATACATAGCTTTTTGCGTCACGCCAGACGTCAGCCGGTAGACCGGTTCGAACTCGGGGATATCAGCGGCTTCATTTTCCGGTACCGCATGATCGGGGTGCACCATTTGCGCCATCCCGTCAAAAAGCTCGACCTTCCCGGAAACGATCCGAGTCTCGCCCACGGGCAGCAGCTTTTTGAGGTAGTCACCACGCGCATGAAAATAGACCAGCTGAAACTCTGTCTCGGCATCTCGGACATGCACCCGGTAGGCACCACTTCGATTGCGCGGCGAATGGTGAGACAAGATCGTGACCGAAGTTGTCAGAGTTTTGGGCAGGTCATGGCCACGAATGGTCGCACTGCGACGGCGGTCGATCACGGCGTAAGGCAGGGCAAACAGCAAGTCGCGTGGCGCTGAAATGCCCAGTTGCGCCATATGTGCCGCGGTTTTCGGACCCACACCATCCAGCGTCTCGAGGCCCGCGAACAACGGAAACAAGGCTTCGGGCCGACCGCTCATGCGTCGCCAATCAAGGTCAGCCAGGCGTCTTCATCAATGGTTTCCACGCCCAGATCTGTGGCCTTTTTCGCCTTTGACCCTGCACCTGGGCCCGCCACCAACAGGTCGGTTTTGGAACTGACCGATCCCGACACTTTGGCGCCCAATGCCTCGGCGCGCGCCTTGGCTTCGGCGCGGGTCATCTTTTCAAGCGTCCCAGTGAACACAACCGTTTTGCCCGCAACGGCGCTATCATTTGCCTGAACCGCCGCCGCCGGTTCCACGGTCAGCTGCGCGACCAATCGATCAATCGATGCGCGTTCGGCGGGCTGAGTGACGGCTATGATCAGCGCCTCGGCCAAGACATCACCGATCCCGTCGATCCCGGTGAGATCAGACCAGGCCGGGCTCACCGGCAGCGCGGCCCGGCGGTCCTTGCCCGATACGGCAAAGGCTGGTTCACATGACGCCGTATCGATGGCGCCGGCCAATGCGTCCCACGTGCCAAAATGGCGCGCCAACGTGCTTGCGGCCACCTCGCCGACATGTCGCAGACCGAGCCCGAAAATCAGTCGGGCCAGCGGGATCTGCCGCTTGGCCGCAATCGCATCAAAAAGGTTGGTGGCCGATTTGTCACCCCAGCCTTCACGATTTTTCAGCTGTTGGACACCGCTGCCAAACCGGTCTTGCAGCGTGAAAATGTCCGCGGGTTCCTTGATCCAGCCATCGTTGTAAAACTGCTCGACCTGCTTGGCGCCCAATCCTTCGATATCGAAGGCGGCGCGGCCTACAAAGTGCTTGAGCTTTTCGACGGCTTGAGCGGGGCATATCAAGCCCCCTGTACAGCGCCGCACGGCGTCGCCGGGCTCGCGGATCGCAGCGCTGGAGCATTCCGGGCAAACGTCTGGAAAGACGAAGGGCACCGCATCGGCAGGACGCTTGGCGAGATCCACATCCGCGACCTTGGGGATGACGTCGCCCGCCCGGTACACCTGAACCCAGTCGCCCACGCGGATGTCCTTGCCATCCCGGATCGGTAGACCGTTGGCATCGAGGCCCGCAATGTAGTCTTCGTTGTGCAATGTGGCATTCGACACCACCACGCCGCCCACGGTGACCGGCTGCAAGCGCGCCACCGGGCTCAATGCGCCGGTGCGACCAACCTGAATGTCAATCGCCTCAAGCCGGGTCCACGCCAATTCCGCAGGAAACTTGTGCGCAACGGCCCAACGCGGCGTGGTCGAACGAAAACCCAGCCGCGCCTGATATGACAGGTCATCGACCTTGTACACGACACCATCAATATCATAGCCCAGCGTTGCCCGCGCAGCTTCGATTTTCTGGTAGTGGGCGATCATATCCTCGACCGTGTCGCACAACGCGGTCATTTCATTGGTTTGAAACCCAAGCGACTTCAGTCGATCCAGTGCCGCGTTTTGCGTTTCGCCGAGCGGCTCGGAAATCTCGCCCCAGGCATAAGCGAAGAAACGCAAAGGGCGATCGCGTGTGATGGTGGCATCAAGCTGACGCAACGATCCGGCGGCGGCGTTGCGCGGATTGGCAAACGGCTTGCCCCCGTTGGCCGCCTGCCGCGTGTTGAGATCCGCAAAGTCCGGATGCGACATGTAAACTTCGCCGCGCACTTCCAACACCTGCGGCGCGTTTTTCACAGAGGTCGGTATATCCGCGATCGTGCGGGCGTTGGCGGTGACGTTTTCCCCGACAGATCCGTCGCCGCGGGTGGCCGCCTGAACCAGTTCGCCGTTTTCATAGCGCAAGGACAGGGACAAACCGTCAATTTTGGGCTCTGCCGTGAAACCCAGCGTTTCTGAATCGGACAGCCCCAGGAATTTGAGGACGCTGTCGACAAATCCCTGTACATCGTCCCGATCAAACGCGTTACCCAGCGACATCATGCGCTGTGCGTGCGTGACCTTGGCAAAACCATCCGATGGCCGGGCGCCGACCTGATCGGTGGCACTGTCGTCGCGTTTAAGGTGCGGAAACCGGGCCTCAATGTCGGCATTGCGGCGTTTCAACCGGTCATATTCCGCATCGGTCAGGACCGGTGCGTCATCGGTGTGATATTCGGTGTTGGCCTTTGCCAATTCCTCGGCAAGGCGCGCCAATTCCTTAAGCGCGGCTGCTTCCGTCAGCGCGTCGATGTCGTGTTCGGTCACCTCGCCTCGCCCCCCGGCCATCCTGTTTCAGTGATAGGATGCAGGGCGGGCGAGGTCCAGATGCGCAGAGGTTCCGTGAGCGGTGGTCTCTGTTTGCGTCAGGCGTTCACGGCATAACGCGGGCTGACATCACCTGCCGAGCGTGGGTCGCGCAAGACATACCCGCGCCCCCACACGGTTTCGATGTAGTTGTCACCTTCGGTCGCATTACTGAGCTTCTTACGCAACTTGCAGATGAAAACATCGATGATTTTCAGCTCAGGTTCGTCCATCCCGCCGTAAAGATGGTTCAGGAACATTTCCTTGGTCAGCGTGGTGCCCTTGCGCAAACTGAGAAGTTCCAGCATCTGGTACTCTTTGCCAGTCAGGTGCACAGGCTTGCCATCGGCTTCAACTGTCTTGGCGTCCAGGTTGACCGCGATCCGCCCGGTTTCGATGACCGACTGGGCATGCCCCTTTGACCGTCGGATGATCGCGTGAATTCGGGCGACCAGCTCTTCTCTATGAAATGGTTTGGTCAGGTAATCATCCGCACCAAATCCGAAACCCTTGATTTTGCTGTCGGTATCGGCTTCGCCAGACAAAATCAGAATGGGGGTATCAATGCGCGCATTGCGCAATTGCCGCAGGACGTCATGGCCGTTCATATCCGGCAAATTCAAGTCCAGCAGAATGAGGTCATAGTCATAAAGCTTGGCAAGATCTATGCCTTCTTCGCCAAGATCCGTGCAATACACGTTGAGGTTGGCATGCGTTAACATCAGTTCAATACTCTTTGACGTTGTTGGATCATCTTCTACAAGTAAAACACGCATAAAATTCTCCTTTCGAACGCCCTCGAACGGGTACACCCTGACCAACAAAGGTTAATTGCAAGTTACCTGTCAAAGAAGAATATTATCGCGCAACCTATGGTTGTCTATATTTTTGTAGGGCGGTGGCTTTCAGTGCTTCTTCACCATGCGCTGAAACGGCCGATACCCAGCTTTCAAATTCTTCATCACTGATTTCATACATTTGCATGGCTTGTTTTTGCGTAATCAAGCCGTATAAAACCGCCCGAATGACGGCGGCTTTGCGCGATGCCACCCACCGGCGGGTTGTCCGAGGGGGCAATTCGGCCCGCGTCATGACGGTGCCATCGGGCAGCGTTACGGCGCGTGGCCCGTCCACTTTTTTCAGGAACATCTGACATCCTCCGCTGAGTGCGGGCATCGTGCGGGCATCGAGCTTAACGAGGCATGAAGCCGGGACTTGAGAGTGTCTCGGATTTTCTTATATTCCGTCCGTTCATCCCGAAGGAGTCGCCCCATGCCCGCCGAAACCACGGCACGTCTGAATTCGCTTGGTTTTGCCAAGCCACCGTCCGAAACCCGGGTGGTGGTTGCGATGTCGGGTGGCGTCGACAGCTCGGTGGTCGCGGCCCATCTGGCGGACCAGGGATATGATGTGGTTGGCGTTACGCTGCAACTGTATGACCACGGCGCGGCGCTGGCCAAAAAAGGAGCTTGCTGCGCGGGTATTGACATTCACGATGCGCGCCGCGTGGCCGAAGAGCGCGGGTTTCCACACTACGTTTTGGATTATGAAAACGTCTTTAGGGACGCGGTGATAGACGAGTTCGCCGAAAGTTACCTGTCCGGTGCGACGCCGGTGCCCTGCATTCGCTGCAACGAGCGCGTGAAGTTCAAGGATTTGCTGGAAACGGCTCGGGATCTTGAGGCCGATTGCATGGCAACCGGTCACTACATCCAGCGCAGGAATGGCCCGCATGGACCAGAATTGCATTGCGCCGAAGATGCCAATCGCGATCAATCGTACTTCCTGTTCTCGACAACACCGGATCAACTGCAATTCTTGCGGTTCCCCTTGGGTCATTTGCCGTCCAAGGATGCGACGCGGGCGATGGCCGCTGAGTATGGTTTGCCCGTCGCGGACAAGCCCGACAGCCAGGATATTTGTTTTGTGCCCAATGGCGACTACGCCGCAGTGATCGAAAAGCTGCGGCCGGGCGCCGCGGAACCCGGCG
>CAWUIW010000238.1:0-5212 GCA_963922515.1 uncultured Rhodobacterales bacterium
ATGGGACCGCGCCAGACCACCGCCTTGGCCGGATCCACCATAAGTCCCATCGACATCATCGTCACACCATGAGCAGTCAGCGGCAGGATCGTTTTGCCATCCGGGCTGGCCGGACGCTTGCTTACGCCCATCATGCGCGGCTGCGAGGGGCCATATATGTCTGCATCCAGCAGACCGACCCGACGGCCGGAACGAGCCAACGCAACGGCCAGATTGGACGACACGGTTGATTTGCCGACGCCGCCCTTGCCACTGGCAATGGCCAGTATGCGCTTGACGCCTGCCGGCTTGATCGGGGCGTCCTGCGGCTTGGGGTGGCCGCCAACCTTTAACGAGGGCGCAGGCCCCTTGGCCGCGGGCGCGGGTCCATGCGCCGTCAAAGCCACTGACGCTGTTGCCACGCCCGGCAAGGCTGCAACAGCCGCTTCCGCAGCTTTTCGCAGAGGTTCCATTTGGCGGGCGGCGTCCGGTGAGGGCGCCTCGATCACGAAGCGAACCGCGCCGCCGTCAATGCTGAGCGCCCGAATCAAATCTCGGCTGACCAGAGTTCCACCGTCTGGTAATGCCAAGCGGTCTAACGCCGCGATAATTTGCTCTTTGCGAATGGTCATGCCCAAAACTCCTGCCAGCCGCTTCTTTAAGTGGCAAGCTGTTAGCGCCAGACAAGGCTGTCAGGCCTATTTGTCACTTCAATAGCCCAATTGCGCAAATTTTCACCGTTTGGCCCATGCAAATGCTGCATAGCAGCATTGTTCAGGTGGGCATTGTGCGGTCGCAGCATTTCCTTATCTTTGGATCGTGAAAACAACGAACAACCAAATCAACGAGTTATCAAAGGTATAAGAGCATGGCATACGCAACTGCACGCACCGTCTTCGCTCCCGCCGGCACGCAGGCCTTTTTCGCTGACCTGCGCGCGCGTTTCGCGAAGTACCGTGTTTTTCGTCAAACATACGCTGAATTGGCAAGCCTGAGCGATCGCGAGTTGAGCGATCTGGGCATCAGCCGTTCAATGATCCGTGGTCTGGCACACGAGGCCGCCTACGCGGAGTGATCCGCGACAGTTTCAAGAACAGATCGTCCTACCTCCTCCCTGGATGATCTGACCTTAGCGGCGACATCTCTCCTCCTCCCTGATGTCGCCGCTCCTTTACACCGGCCAGAGCCGGAACCGCGTACACCAGCCGCTCTTCTCCTCCCTGCGTCTGGTGTGACAAGCGGGCGGCGGCGCCCCTCCTCCTCCCTGGCGCCGCCGCTTGTATAGAAAAACGGCCGCGTAGTTGCGGCAAGTCGGTCAAAACGGGGCTCTCCTCCCTCACCCCGATTGGTCGACGGAATACATCGGGCGCTCTCCTCCTCCCTGCGCTTGATGTTGCAAGCGAACGGCGGCGCCCCTCCTCCTCCCCGGCGCCGCCGTTTTGCTTTCGGGCGCCCGAAAGGGGTCACATCATCGGATAGGAAACAGCCCTGCCTAAAACGGGATATCGTCTGGAGTGGTCAAAAACCGGGCCACCACATTCTTGGTGCCAGCTTTTTCGAATTCGACTTCGATTTTGTCCCCTTCGATGCCGATGACAGCGCCATAGCCGAACTTCTGGTGGAACACGCGTTCGCCGATCGCAAACGCGGATACGGCCTGCATGTCGATCACGGCGTTCTTCGCTTCTCTGGGCTGGCTCATGCCGCGTTGCCCCGCGCGGGCTTGCAGCCGCTTCCATCCGGGCGAGTTGTACCCGTCGGCGCGCGTGGCGGCCTCTTCCAGTCGCGAGCTTGGCATCGCCGCTGCCCCATAACCGCCACCATACAGACCCGGCGGCGTCAGAACCTCGACATGCTCTTCGGGCAGTTCGTCGACAAAACGCGACGGCATGGCAGACTGCCACTGGCCAAACACCTGCCGATTGCCCACAAAAGAGATGGTCAGCACCTGTTCCGCGCAGGTGATCCCGACATAGGCGAGCCGCCGTTCTTCTTCGAGGCCCTTAAGACCACTTTCATCCATGCTGCGCTGCGACGGGAACAACCCGTCTTCCCAACCGGGCAGAAACACTGCCGGAAACTCCAACCCCTTGGCCGCGTGCAAGGTCATGATGGTGACCTTTTCCTCGGCGGCTTCACTTTCGTTGTCCATGATCAGCGAGACATGTTCCAGAAAACCCTGCAGGTTTTCGAACCCGTCCAAAGCCTCGATCAGCTCTTTAAGGTTCTCCAGCCGGCCCGGCGCCTCTGGCGTTTTGTCATTTTGCCACATCGTCGTGTAGCCAGATTCTTCAAGAATGATCTGGGCCAGTTCAATATGAGTGACGTCTGGCGCGGCAAAGGTCAGTCCCGGTTGCGTCTCATCATCGACCACGGCGTCGTCGTCAATTTCAACAACACGGCCCTTGGTCATTGTGTTCCACCGCGCGATATCGGACACGAGGCGTTCCAGTTCCTTGCCGCCCTTGCCCTTGATCAAGCCAGCCTGAACCGCCAGCCGCGCCCCTTCGACAAGCGAAACCCCATTCTCGCGCGACGCGCGCTGGATCGTCTGTTGCGCCTTGTCACCCAAACCGCGCTTTGGCGTGTTCACAATGCGCTCGAACGCAAGATCGTCTTCGGGGCTCGTGACGATGCGGAAATAAGCCATGGCATCGCGGATTTCCATGCGCTCGTAAAAGCGCGGTCCGCCGATCACCCGATACGGCAGACCGATGGTCAGAAACCGATCTTCGAACGCGCGCATCTGATGCGAGGCACGGACAAGAATAGCCATATCGTTCAGTGAATAGGGTGACAGCCCGCGTGTGCCGCGCTGCATCGCTTCCAGTTCTTCGCCGATCCAGCGGGCTTCTTCTTCGCCGTCCCAATGGCCGATCAGGCGAACCTTTTCGCCATCGTTCTTATTGGTCCAAAGCTCTTTGCCCAGTCGTCCTTCATTGCCCCGGATCACACCAGACGCGGCGGCAAGAATATGCGGTGTCGAGCGGTAATTCTGTTCCAGCCGGACCACATGTGCGCCGGGAAAATCCTTTTCAAACCGCAGGATGTTGCCGACCTCGGCCCCGCGCCAGCCATAGATCGACTGATCGTCATCACCGACGCAGCATATGTTCTTGTGACCGGCGGCCAGCAGCCGCAGCCACAGGTATTGCGCGACGTTGGTGTCCTGATACTCGTCCACCAAAATATAGGCGAACCAGCGCTGGTACTGTTTCAGCACATCGTCTTGTGTCTGAAAGATCGTGACCATGTGCAGCAAAAGGTCACCGAAATCGACCGCATTCAGCTCCTTCAGGCGGGTTTGATACTGCGCATAAAGCTCCGCACCCTTGTGATTGAAAGCGCCGGCATCCGCGCTTGGCACCTTGTCGGGCGTGATGGCACGATTTTTCCAACCATCAATGATGCTGGACAGCATGCGCGCCGGCCAGCGTTTGTCATCGATATGCGCGGCCTGGATCAACTGTTTCAAAAGGCGGATTTGATCGTCTGTGTCGAGGATCGTGAAATTTGATTTCAAACCGACCAGCTCGGCATGGCGCCGCAGCAGTTTCACGCAGATCGAATGGAACGTGCCCAGCCAGGGCACGCCTTCTATCGCATGACCCAGCATCCCGCCGACCCGGTTCTTCATTTCGCGGGCGGCCTTGTTGGTGAAGGTCACTGCCAGTATTTCGTTGGGGCGCGCCCGCCCGGTGTTCAGCAAATGCACAATGCGCGCTGTCAGGGCCTTGGTCTTGCCTGTTCCGGCGCCAGCCAGCATCAAGACCGGACCATCCAGTTGTTCAACGGCCTCGCGTTGCGCGGGGTTCAACTCGTCCAGATAGGGTGTGGGCCGCGCGGCCATCGCACGTACGGAAAGAGACGCGGCTTCGAACGCATCCATGTCATCAAAACTGCTCATGCCCCAAAGTGTAGATCATGTGCAGCATCAGGAAAAGGTGTGTTCCTGAATTGTTCTTTACCAATTGCGTGCACAGATGGGTTGATTTCAATGGCCGCACTGGACAAGGTCGCCGCCAAAGGGGCGCAGAAGACGGCCGAGGCAACAGAACGGGACGCATGGCACAAGGGCAGATCATCGCATTCCGCCGTGACAGGCTGGGCGCCCGTTTGCGCAGCTTGATATCAGGGCTGCGGTTGCAAGCGACGACAGGCGCGGATTTGCGCGTTTTGTGGCCCGTCGGACATTACTCCAGGGACTTGCGCCGTCCTCAGGACCTGTTTCAGCGCCCTTTCGTGCGGCGAAACTTTGTTCTGGATGACGGCGAGATTGACAAGGCACTGGCACAAGCCCGCCCGGTCGAAACGTTTTCCGAGTTCGACGCCTTGCAGCAGCACCTGTCGGACGGTGGCCATGTGGTTATCGA
Organism: uncultured Rhodobacterales bacterium; assembly: GCA_963922515.1. Lineage (GTDB taxonomy): Bacteria > Pseudomonadota > Alphaproteobacteria > Rhodobacterales > Rhodobacteraceae > JACOMT01. The sequence continues at coordinate 4,353 of CAWUIW010000238.1, forward strand.
AAACCTTGGGGAAACCGTGGCGTTCCCGTGGGAGGACGCCGCCGTTGCGGCACGGGATTTCATCGCATCTGCACACGCCATCCCGCTGAACGCCACGGTGATGGAACGGTTGGACCTGTTTGACGCCTATGTGGACGGCCGCGAAGCACACGCCCTGCATGTCAGGCGGGGCGACATCATCTATGACCCGCGTTGGGCCAAAAGCTATTGGCCGACCAAATATGTGCCGGACGAATACTATGATGTGATGATCGATGCGCAGCCCCGCGCGGCCCATATACTTTTTTCCGACACGCCCGCAACGATCGACCGGTTCCGCGAGACCCATGGCATCCTGTCCGCTACCGCCATCATGGAGCTTGACAATGAACGCGTTGGCCGATCAGACCTTTGCGAGCTTTTGGCACTGGCGCAATGCAAGTCCGTGCTGGCCGGGTCCTACAGCGCATTTTCAACCGCCGCTGCGATGATTGGCGGCGCCCAGAAGGTGGCCCTGCCCGACGACATGCCCGACCAGCTGCGGATGCGGGCCGAAGATCGCTTGATGCAACGCGTGCGCAAGGGGCCCGCAGCATTCTTGAACACCGATGACTACGGACAATGCGCCCATCGGGTGGTCGACTGCCTTGATGCGCGCGGCGCCCCGACATATGCCGCGGCGGTGCGGACTGCGGCCACCACTGGGGGCATCTGGATCCCCCATCTGGGCGGCCCGGTGATGCAATCCGCGGCAGAGATCGGCGATGACCAGTCCATGCTGGACATGCTGCGAAACGGTGAAAAGTACTCCGGTTTCCTGCGCAGCCACATCAAAAAACCGGCACGGATGAAAGCCCATATGCGACGGCTGGCGTCCGCGG
>CAWUIW010000239.1:0-5211 GCA_963922515.1 uncultured Rhodobacterales bacterium
CCACGGGTCGCACCGGATCGTGGGCGAAACGAGCCAGATCGCAATGCCGGAATGTGGCATCGGGCTTGTCCCCGACGTTGGCGGCACGCTGATGCTGGCTCTGGCTCCAGGGCGTTTGGGCGAATACCTCGGCACGACCGGGGCACGTATGGGTCCGGAAGACTCAATTATTGCAGGATTTGCAGATACTTATATACCAGATTTCAAGTGGCCATCTTTAATCGAGGCGCTGGAAAAATCGGCGGATGTAACGGCCATTCAAGCCGCGACGGAGCCGCCACCGGCCGGCACCTTGGCGGGTCAACAGGCCGACATTGATCGGTATTTTGCCGGTGAAACACTCGCCGACATTCGGACATTGCTAAAAGCCGAAGATACACCGTTCACCGCGCGAGCGCTGAAAGCGTTGTCGCGGTCGGCCCCGCTGTCTGCGGCCTGTACGATAGACATGGTGCACCGCCTGCGCGGCCCTAGCCTGACCATTCGCAAGGCTTTGGAGCTTGAATATCGCTTCACCTATCGTTCAATGGAGCATGGCGACTTTCTGGAAGGCATTCGCGCCCAGATCATCGACAAGGACCGCAACCCGGCTTGGCAGTATGCCGATGGCACCGTTCCTGCGGTCAAGGTCAGCCAGATGCTGATGCCCTTGGGCGACCACACACTGACATTCAAGGAAGGATCCTCGGCATGAACATCGGATTTATCGGTTTGGGGAATATGGGCGCGCCGATGGCAGCCAACCTTGCGGTTGCGGGCCATGATGTCACCGGGTTTGACACTGCAGAGGTGACCGTCGATGGCGTGACAATGGCCGCGAGCGCGGCAGAGGCTGCCACCAACGCCGATGTCGTGATCACCATGCTGCCCAACGGGGCAATCCTGCGGGCCGTCGCAGCAGATATACTGTCAAACATGAAGCCAGGCGCGACCCTTGTGGATTGCTCAACCGTGGACGTGGACAGCGCCCGCGCTGTTGCAGCCGATGCGCAGGCGGCCGGGCTGATGGCGGTCGACGCCCCTGTGTCTGGCGGTATCGGGGGCGCTGCGGCCGGCACTCTTACGTTTATGGCGGGTGGCAGCGATCCCGCCTTTGCCGCGGCCAAACCACTGTTTGACATCATGGGCCAAAAGGCCGTGCATTGTGGTGGTTCGGGCGCCGGTCAGGCGGCCAAGATTTGCAACAACATGATCCTGGGCGTCACCATGATCGGAACTTGCGAAGCATTTGCTCTCGCCGACAAGCTGGGTTTGGACCGGCAAAAAATGTTCGATGTTGTCAGCACGTCTTCCGGCTACAGCTGGACGATGAATGCCTACTGCCCTGCCCCGGGCGTTGGCCCGACATCGCCCGCAGATAACGATTACCAACCGGGGTTTGCCGCGGACCTGATGCTGAAAGATCTCCGTCTGAGCCAACAGGCGGCCGAAAGTGCCGATGCCGACACACCGATGGGCGCCTTGGCCGAAGCGCTGTACGCGCAATTCGTGGAATCCGAGAACGGCGCCGGCAAGGACTTCAGTGCCATGCTGCCACGCTTTGTATCGCGGCGGCGCAGCTAGCCTCCATATCCCACAATCTGCTTTGAATCTGGTGGTTTAGCCGCACTGAAAATGCATTTTGCACAGCCTTCAGCTGCGCCTTGCCTTAATCCTGCCACAATTCGGGCACATTTTGCGCACCGAGCAGTAATGTCCGAACAAAAAAACAACGGGCACGGTAACGAGGCAGGAATAGCGTGGCAATCGCACAGGAATTGCCAATCGACAGCGGTGCGACCGCTGACGAGATGGCGGCCGCAATTTTTGGCGACGGTGTCACCGTCGTCGACGCGAACTATGTTGGCGACAACCGATCGTCGGGCACTTTTGACGATGTCGATGGCGTGTCCGACGGCGTTTTGCCGTCGCAGAGCGGCGTTATTCTGTCCACGGGTTTTCTGACAAACTTCACAAGCGGCAGCGGGTCCACCAACACCAACACATCCGGCTCGACCTCTGGCAACACAACGGGCCAGAACAATAACGCACTTTTCAACGACCTTGCCGGCACAAACACGTATGATGCGTCCTATCTTGAAATCGATTTCACCTCGACCGGCGATACGCTGACGGTCGATTTCGTCATCGCCTCGGAAGAGTATCCAGAGTGGGTCAATTCCCAATACAATGACGTTGTTGGCGTTTGGGTGAATGGCGTGCAGGCAGAAGTGTCCATCGGAGACGGCACCGCGTCGATCGGCAACATCAATGGGTCCGACACAGCGAACCTTTACATCGACAACACGGCCGATCAATACAACACCCAGATGGACGGGTTCACCATCACGCTGACCTTTACCGCGCCGGTCAGCACCACTGGCACGAATACACTGATCATCGGGGTCGCCGACGTCGCAGACAGCTCGTATGACACCGCCCTGCTGATTGCTGGCGGCAGTGTGCAGTCGACCATTGTCGCAGTAGATGACGAGCTGAACATGCAGCTTGACGCGACTAAAACGATCGACGTGCTCAACAACGATACCGGTTCGGGGACGTTGTCGGTCACCCACATCAACGGCATTGCTGTCGATGCCAGCGACCTGTCGAACAACTCGGTGACGCTGGGCACTGGTCAGACTGTTGTTCTGAACCTGGATGGCACGTTCACGGTGATCGGGGATGGCGACACCGAAACCGTCTATTTCACTTACACGTTACAGGACAGCGCCGGAAACACGGACGATGGTCTGGTCGAGGTGAACCAATTGCCCTGTTTTGTCGCCGGCACATGGATCGACACGCCCGATGGCCCCCGGCCTATCCAGCATCTGTCGGCAGGTGATCTGGTGATCACGCGGGACAATGGCGTTCAACCCATTCGGTGGATTGGCGGTTCACCCATTCTGGCCATTGGGCAGCATGCGCCTGTGCGGATCTGCAAAGGCCGCTTTGGGGCCAACAGAGAGTTACTGGTGTCACAGCAGCATCGCATTCTCTTTGAAGGACACATGGCTGAGTTGCTCTTCGGAGAACCGGAAGTTCTGGTTCGGGCCAAGGACCTGGTCGATGATCGGAGCATCCGCATCATCGAAACGACGCAACCGGTGACATACTACCATATGCTGTTCGACGAACACCAAGTCGTGCGTTCGCACAACGTGTGGAGCGAAAGCTATCAACCCGGCCCCCTGACGATGGCAGAACTGCGCTGCGACTTGCAGGACGAAATACTGTCGCTCTTCCCCCAATTGTGCCGCCAAACATGGGATGGCTACGGCCCGTCGGCCCGGCTTTCCTTGCGCAGTTTCGAAGGACACATGCTGGCACTGGCGGCTTAGACAAAGACGGTTTTCAATCGTGTTTCTGTTTGTTCATCCGCCGGATACATCAACTCCAGACGCATTTCAGACAACGCAATATCTTCGGTCGTTCCGAACTGGGACAGCGTTGTGAGAAAACGCAACTCGAACTCTCCCACCCGGTAGATTGCCGGAACGAATGACGGCATGGCACCAATCGGCTTGGGCTCTGTCACGTCCAGCAGCAACCGATCGGCGGCCGCGGCCAACCGCATATCGCCGCCCAGATGCACACTTTCCGTCCGCAAGCGCGCCGCTGTCAGGCGCAAAACATCCTGCAGATTGACAATCGAGGCGCGCAGCCTCTCGTTTTCTGCGAGTGCGGCAATCACATCGTCGCCTGCACCGAGCCCAACCAGCCCGAACAACCGCGCCGCAGCCGGATTCAGATCCAAGATCTGCCAGTATTTGTCTATCACGAACGCAGGATATGGATCGTGCTGTTCCAACGTCCACGCGATCGCCGCCCGTACTGGCGCCATATCTGCGTCGGAAAGATCACGCGCCGCATAGGCCGGCGCCAACCCGGCCGCGGTCAGCCATGTATTGCGTGCGGCCCGTGGCACCTCTAACTCGTCGCACAACCGAAGGATCATGCCGCGGCTGGGACGCGCCCTGCCTGTTTCCAAAAAAGAAATGTGGCGCGCAGACACATTGGCCGACAGGCCAAGGTCCAACTGGCTCATACGCCGCATCACGCGCCATTCCTTCAATACCGGACCGAATTCTGTTGTCATCCACGGATCTCCGACAGGATCGTTTTACAATACGCGGAATTTGCCGCTCTGCACTTACCTGCAAGGTAATTGTATCGGTCAAGCGCCAAGCACAAACCTCTGGTCATCGCAACACATCAGGAGATTTTCATGTCTGTGCTTGGAACCATCGCTTTGCTCAGCGTCGCGGTGACGCTATGCTACGCTCTTGTCGCCGCGCAACGCGACACGCCCCCACCGCGTCTTTGGACACTACCGGCCATCGTATGCGCCGCCTTCACCCTGTGGACAGGCGCCGCCGTGCTGGCCGAAGGTTTGTTCGGCTTCTGGGACAATCACGTACAGAGCCTATGGGGCATTCAGGTTTGGGTCGATCTGCTGATTGCCATCGCGATTGGCTGGAGCTTTCTTGCCCCCCGTGCGCGCCAAGTTGGAATGTCTCCGTGGCCATGGCTGGCCTTTACCGGCTGCACCGGCTGTATTGGGCTGACCGCCATGGCCGCGCGCATGCTGTACCTAGAGGAACACGGCAAAGCCAAGCACCTGGCTGTCGCCTCGTAAGTTCAGGCGTTGCCGCCGACCTGACTATTCTGCGGCAACCCGCCCCGGCAGAAGCATTGGCTTGAGGTAACGGCCTGTGTGGCTTTCCTCGACTTCTGCGACTTCCTCGGGCGTGCCAGTGGCCACCACGGTGCCACCGCCATCGCCACCTTCGGGGCCGATATCGATGATATGATCTGCGGTTTTCACCACGTCCAGATTATGTTCGATCACAACCACGGTGTTGCCTTGATCGACCAATTCGTGCAGCACCTCGAGCAGCTTGCGCACATCTTCGAAATGAAGTCCGGTCGTGGGCTCATCAAGGATGTAAAGCGTCCGGCCGGTGGACCGCTTTGACAGTTCCTTGGAAAGCTTGACGCGCTGCGCTTCTCCCCCTGACAGCGTCGTGGCCTGCTGTCCGACCTTGATGTACCCCAAACCCACACGCACCAGGGCGTCCATCTTTTCCCGGATCGATGGAACCGCCTTGAAGAACTCTTGCGCGTCCTCGACGGTCATATCAAGAACGTCAGCTATGCTTTTGCCTTTAAACTGAATTTCCAGTGTTTCACGGTTGTAGCGCGCGCCTTTGCACGTCTCACACGTCA
>CAWUIW010000240.1:0-5190 GCA_963922515.1 uncultured Rhodobacterales bacterium
ATATCCGCAGCGCAATTGAGACCGAAAGCCGCCTCTACAATCCTCCGGTTCAAGACGCCTCATTGCGCGCCAAGGATCGGAAGTCTTTTGCGGTGTACATGGCCCGGCGCATTGCACAACGCCTCTTCGATCTAGCAGAAAAACTTGATGAAGCGGGCCGGGGTAGCGGAACCGAAGTGATGGTGGTTAAGAACGCCAAACTGGATGAGCACTACAAAAAACTGGACTTACTAAAAGCCCGAAAAACTAAGCGCAGCTTTTTCCACGAAGGCGCAAGTGCTGGCGCTAAAGCTGGCGATAGAGTTTCCCTGCACCGTCCGGTTTCCGAAAAAGACAGTCCGCTTGCCATCACATGCGGATGAAGAGCGCGTGGCGCGTAAGTGAAACTGACGATCTTCCACCAAGAAACCCGCAGAATAGAAAGGACAAAGCCCGTGATGGCCAAGAAAATAGATGAAACCGCCGACGTCGTCGTGTCAGACCCACACGACCCCTATGCAATCCGAACCATTGAACACCTGTTCTCGCTGTTCGACGGCGGTGATTTCCTTGCCGAAGTGCTGGAAGGGCACCGCCATCTGCAGATCGACATGCTTGAACACAAAGAACTGCACGGCACCAAGGGCTGCAAAGGGTCTATGACCATCACCGTCAACTACGCCCTCGGCAAACAGGGTGACGTGGACATGGGCGCGACCGTCAATTTCAACGCCCCGAAAGCACCCCCTGCATCCGCATCGGCCTTCATCGACGAAAACGGGCAAATGACGCTCTATAGCCCGTTGATGAAGCGCATGCATGGCGGTGTGCGCGATGTCACCCCGCACGATCCCGAAACGGGCGAAGTGCGCGACGTGTAACCCCCGAAACCAATCCAAAAAAAGGCAACCGACCATGTCAAACAAGACAGAAAACCCCACCGCCCTGCGGCCTGAAAATCCGGCAGAAACCATGCGCGATGTGATGGCAGAGATCGGCAAGCATGAAGAAATCGCGACCCCGATTGGCGATGGCAAACTGACCGAAGCACACCTGATCACCGTCCCAGAAAAGCGCCGGATCGAAGATGTTACCAGCAAGCACCGCGATGCCGCCGAATACTTCAAACCGGCGCGCCGCAAAGGCACGGCCCGCTTTGCCGATCTGCAAAGCATCATCGCATGGGCCAATCGCTTCAAAGGCGACACATCGGCCCTATTTGCCAATCCCGACATGGAAGCGCCCACGCTGACCTGCATTGCGGACTATCACGCCGCTGGCGCGGTCGACGTGACCTCGGCCACCGGCGATGCCAGCGCGCGCCATTGCCACCACCGAGCCATCTATGACTTCCCACTGTCGGAAGAATGGAAGGCATGGATGGGCGTGTCAGGTGAACCGCTCACGAAAGACAATCTGGGTGAACTCATCGAAGCGCAGGCCAAGGACATCATGGACCCGTCGCCTGCCATCTTGAAAGGCAACGTCAGCGACAAGAACCAGCCATGGGAAAACCGCCTGATCGAAACCGCGCAGAAAATCGAAGGGCGCTATGGCCAGCTGACCCAGCTGCTGGCAATGTCCAAGCAGTTTCAGGTGTATGAAACCAGCAACCTGACCGTGAAGACCAACCGGGACAGCGGCGAACAGGAAATCCAGTTTGTCAACGAACACAAAGCCTCGGACGGCAAACCGCTGCAGATCCCAAACCTGATCATCATCGCCATCCCGGTCTTCATGGGCGGCGCGCCCTACCGGATGCCGGTGCGCTTCCGCTATCGCAAGCTGGGCGGTGAAGTGCGGTTCGTTCTGTCGATCTACAACCCGGAAAAGGCGTTCGAAGCCGCCTTCGGGGAAGCGGTCGAAGCGGCCACATCCGAAACCGATCTGCCCACGTTCATGGGCACCCCCGAAAGCTGATTTCTCTTTCTGGCCCTTGGGAACAGGGGCCAGCGACGGAAACCAAACCCAGCACAGGAACAAGATCATGAACGAAAATATTGAAAGGCTTATCCTTTTCTCGCTTCCCGGCCTCTTGTTTATCGCCTTGAAGCTGACAGACGTGGTCGCATGGCCGTGGATTTGGGTGCTTGCGCCGATCTGGCTGCCCGTCGCGTTTGCTTTCACCATCTTCGCCGTTGTGTCGATCCTGATTGTTCTGTTCGACCGATAACCGCCCAACAAATGAAAGGCCGGGATACCCCCAGCCTGCGCCCCTTGGCCGTTGAGTGTGCGGCCAGGGGCAGAAAGGAAAGTGAAGTGATGGGCAAACATGAAGCACCACCGCGATGGCTTACACATGCAGCGCAAGTTGCCTCTGCAACAGGAACGACAGTCACTATTGAGCGTGGCGGCAGTGTTTACAGGATAACGCCTGACGTGCAACTTGGGCCAGTTACGGCAAACGAAAAGGACAAGGCCGCGTGCGACGAAGCGTTCGGACTGTGAAGCTCAAAGGTCTTTGGCGGCATCCCAAAACCGGAAAGCCGTACCATAGGTCACAGAAGGGCGGAAAAACAAAACTGACGCGCTTGCCTGACCTGCCCGTTGATCACCCCGATTTTGTCGCGGCATGGGCCGAAGCGGCACGGCACGGCTCAACAGCGCCCAAGCCAAAGTCCGGCACATTGGAGAGTACTTGGGCCGCTGTCTTGGCCTCTGATATCGCCAATGCAAAAAGCAAAGGCTATCAAGGCATTCTCAAAAGAGAGGCTGCGCGGCTCTGCGATAAATACGGGGAAATCAAGGTGACAGCCATTGAGCCCCGGCACATCCGAAAAGACGTAGCCGAAGCGAAAAGCGGTTCCAACAGACTGAAGGCTTGGCGCTTCTGGGCCACCTACTGCCTAGATCGCGGATGGCTCTACACAGATCCGACGCAAGGCGTCAAAATCCCCGCAAAGGGTGATCGCCGGATAGCCGGTCATCCGTGTTGGTCACTGACAGAGATACAAGCTTTCCGCCAAGCCTTTCCCATCGGAACAACCACGCGTGCAATCATGGAATTGACCTACTGGACCGGCGCGCGCATTTCCGACGCCGTACAGATTGGTCCACAGCATATCGATCGATCCGGAGTGCTGGTGTTCACACAACAAAAGACGGGGGACAAAACTTATGTCCCGTGGACATGCTTGCTGCCAGACTATGCGGTTGGCATGGAACCTGACCGAGACTTGTGTAAGCAGGCCATCGCACACTTGTCTGGCGGGTTGACGTTCCTTGCCGTCCATCTGAAGAACACAACACGCGCCAGAAGCGCACCAGGCGCAGGCAACGATTTATCCGCTGCATGTCGGGCAATCGGCCTGCAAAGAAGCGCTCACGGCTTACGCAAAGCGCGGGCCGTCGCATTGGCCGATGCTGGTGCTACAGCGACTCAAATAGCCGCTTGGACAGGCCACAGAAGCCTTTCAGAAGTCGCACATTACACCCGCGAAATGGACCGCAAGCTGGCCGTTATGGGAACGGGTGAAGAACACAAATCAGAAACACGTGCCGAACAATCAGAAACACGTGCCCACAAGTAATTGATTTCAAATCACATTTATTGGGTGTGGCGCACCTGAGAGGATTCGAACCTCTGGCCTCTGCCTTCGGAGGGCAGCGCTCTATCCAGCTGAGCTACAGGTGCGTGCGATGTTGCCTAGCCGTGTTCGCGGCGCCGCGCAACTGCAATTTTCCGCCGATGTCGCGGCCACGTAAGGAATTCCTGACCCTGCCATTCAACCTGAGCGTGCTAACGTGTCTTCAGGTCACCCGTTAGACCCACGTCAATTTGAGAACCAAATTATTGGAGAACGCAATGCCGCGCTTACCTCACGGCCTTAGTCGCTATGATCAGCTGCTCAAAGCCATCTTGTCCGAAGAAGGGGCGCGCTCGGCGCCCCTGCCCCGTACACTCGGCCGTCTTTATCCGGCCAACCCCGTGTCAATCCGCAACCTGACCCACGAAAAGCTCATCGACATCTACGAAGAGCTGGCCAACAGCATGGGCGAGGACGAAGCCAGCCCCGGCGTCGCCTCGGCAGGTATGACCTTTCTGGGCCAGTTCATTGACCATGACGTGACCTTGGATGCCACCAGCGCTCTGGGCACGCGCATCGTGCCGGCGACGATCCCCAATGTCCGCACCCCTTCACTGGACCTGGACTGTGTTTATGGTGCCGGCCCCGAGGCCAGCCCGCATCTTTACGGCAATGAAGACGCCGAAAACATGCTGGTGTTCGGCACGGCCGGGAATGCGTTTGACTTGGCTCGCACGTCTAACGGCACGGCGCTGATCGGTGACCCGCGCAATGATGAGAACCTGTTGGTTAGTCAAATCCAAGGTGCGTTCATTGCCTTGCACAACATCTTGATGACGATGTTCGCAAACGAAGAAAGCGCCCGCGCCGACATTCATGACTGTGTGCAAATGGGCACTTCGCATTCAGACTGGGCACAGCATGTGCATCCCGTGCGGTTAAGCTTCGAAGAAGTACGACGGTTTGTTCGGTTGCACTATCAGTGGGTGATCTGGAACGAATTCCTGCCCGCTTTCGTGGATCAGTCGTGCCTTGACGAGGCGCGCGTCCATGACCTTTTCGGTGCAGACGCGGCGATCATGCCGGTTGAGTTCACAGGCGCCGGCTACCGGTTTGGCCATGCGACGACCCAACCCGCCTACCGATTGAAAGATGGTGCTGACCCGGTCAGCATGATGACGCTTCTGGGCTTCGGCGCCCGCTCGGAAGACGACAACATCGACTTTGGCCAGTTCTTTGACATCGACGGTCACCAAGCGCCCAAGGCCCGCCCCGTGGGCACAAGCATCGGTGCACCGCTCTTGCGATTGCCGTTCATCCATGGCGGCATGGACTTGCACGATGTGGGCGTCACAATCGATGAGGCAAAGGCGCAGAACCTGCCGCTGCGCAACATGCTGCGCGACCGGTACACATATCAATTGGTCAACGGCCAAAAAATGGCCCACGACCTCAACCATCGCCATGACAGCCAGATCCCGGTTCTGGATCCACCAGATATTCTGGCGCGCCACGGCATCACCAAGACGCCGTTGTGGTTCTATTGCCTGGAAGAAGGCAAGGCATTTGGTCACGGGCGTCTGGCCGGGGCTGGTGGTGCGCTGGTGTCATCGGTCTTTGCGCGGCTTTTGCGCCTGGATACGACCACTTATTGGCACGCCCACGGTTTCAAGCCTTGGCACAA
>CAWUIW010000241.1:0-5146 GCA_963922515.1 uncultured Rhodobacterales bacterium
TCGGCTGCGTGCGCGCGCGGAGGCGCTCAAGCGCCCATTGCCGGGCGCGCCCTTGATGCTTCGGGGTCATGTACCAGCGGCTTTCCACGCCTTGCGCGCCCCCGTCTTCAGGTGTCAGCAACAGCCCAAGCGGTGCGCCGCCACCAAGGCCCGCACCGGTTTCCGCCGCCAAATGCAATCGTCGCACCGGGGTCAGCGCCGGCGCGCCTGGCAGATCGGCAATCACAAGTGGGACAGCCCCGGCGCGCAATGCCTCTTCCATGCACCACAGCAGGTCTTCGGCGCGCTGAGGGCTGACGAACAGAAAACGGGCTGGGTCCAGAAAATCATACATGCCCTGTGGGTTTGGCTGATCTGACTGCCAGCCCGGTGCAATCCACAAAATCGGGCCGTTGGTCTTGCTGGCCGCCCACATCGCAAACGTTCGCCGTGCCGGGCCGCAGGCCTCGTGCACGCGCGACAACGGCAGGGCGATTTCGGGCGAAAGAGTCAGATGCGGCTGGTCCCGATCCCGGCTGTTGGTGGCGAGTAGATGAGTCGACATGCAAGGAGTGTAGTTGTTCCCTTTTTGTTCTCAAGTATTCTGTGCGGGGGGCCTTGCCATTTTTTACCAAGCGCAACAGGGTCTGCACCGGTTACACCAAAGGAGATCCTCCATGAAAATGAACCCGCTGGGCCGGACCGGCCTGATGGTGAGCGAACTGTGCCTGGGCTCCATGACCTGGGGCACCCAGAACACGGAAGCCGAAGGTCACGCTCAGATTGACCACGCGCTGGATGCCGGGATCAATTTCATCGACACTGCCGAGATGTACCCGGTCAACCCCGTCGCTGAAGAAACGATTGGCCGAACAGAAGAAATCATTGGCACGTGGCATGCCAAATCCGGCCGTCGCCAAGATTACATCCTCGCGACCAAACACTCCGGCGCTGGTCTGAGCTATGTACGCGGCGGTGCCCCGATCACGGCGCAATCCATTCCCGGCACGATCGAAGGTTCACTCAAGCGACTCCAGACAGATTACATCGATCTTTATCAGTTCCACTGGCCGAACCGCGGCAGCTACATGTTCCGTCAGAATTGGACCTATGACCCATCCTCACAGGACAAGGCCGAAACGCTTGCCAACATGGAAGAGTGCCTCGATGCGCTGCAAAAAGAGGTGGAACGGGGCACGATCCGCCACTTCGGCCTATCAAATGAAAGCGCCTGGGGCACCGCGCAATGGCTGCGACTGTCTGAGGACAAAGGGTTGCCACGGGTGGTCTCGATACAGAACGAATACTCGCTCTTGTGTCGGCTCTACGACACCGATCTTGCCGAACTCAGCGTGAACGAAGATGTTGGGCTCTTGTCCTTTTCGCCTTTGGGAACGGGCCTGTTGACCGGCAAGTATCAAGGCGGGGCTGTCCCCGATGGATCCCGCAAGACACTCAGCCCGAACCTAGGCGGTCGCGACTCGGTACGTGTGTATGAAGCGGTCCAGGCCTATCTGGACATCGCGGAGCGGCATGGTTTGGACCCGGTACACCTTGCCCTTGCATGGTGCCGCACACGGCCCTTTATGGCGTCCGCGATTTTCGGGGCGACGACGATCGAGCAACTGGATCGTGCATTGGGTTCCGTCGAGGTCACCTTGTCGGACGAGGTGCTGGAGGAAATCAACATGGCCCATCAGGCGCACCCGATGCCCTACTAGCCCCCTACTGGCCGGCGCGCTGCGCTTTCTGTGCGACCACGGTTTCCGTGATCAGCTGTTTGTAGAGGCGTTGCAGCCGCGCCATGACCGGGCGCGCGCCCGTGCCAATCGACTTGCCGTCAATAGAGGCCACGGGGGTCTGCGCGCCAAAGGTCCCGGTCAAAAACGCCTCGTCCGCTCCGTAGGCCTCGTACAACGAATAGTTCTTTTCAAACACGGGGATGTCATTGGCGCGGCAAAGGTCGATGACCTTTTGCCGGGTCACTCCGTTCATGCAGTAGTCACCCGTAGAGGTCCACACGGCGCCCTTGCGCACGATAAAAAAGTTGCATGCGTTGGTGGTGTTCACAAATCCGTGCGGATCCAGCATCAACCCTTCGTCTGCACCGGCCTGTTCCGCTTGCAGGCACGCAATCACGCAATTCAGTTTTGAATGACTGTTGAGCTTGGCGTCCTGGCTCATGGGCAAGCCACGCACCTGAGGAACCGTGGCCAGCCGGATGCCTTGGCCCTGCAAGGCGCTTTTCGGCTTCGAGTGTTCGACGATGGCCACGATGGTTGGGCCGAACTGGCTGAGTTTTGGATGTTGAAACGGTTTCGCCTTGCGCCCCCGCGTGACCATCAGCCGACAATGGGCATCTTCCGTCATGCCGTTGGCCGCCGCTGTCTGATCCAGCAGCGCTCGAATGCCTTCTCGGTCCAGTCCGCAATCCAGTGAAACGGCGTGCAGAGAGCCGAACAAACGGTCCATATGATCATCGAAAAACGCCCATTCCCCGTCGTACAGCCGCATGCCTTCCCACATGCCGTCACCCAGCATGAACCCACTGTCATAAACAGAAACCACCGCCTCGGCTTTCTTGACCAACGCTCCGTTGACCCAGATCAGCAGATCCTCGTTACGCGGATCTTCTTCGGCATCGTGGGTGCTGGGGCCATGGGCCGGATCAAGTGAGGTCATTGGAGATGCCGTTTCGGTCGGTTTGAGGTCGTTTTACCTCAAGCGTTGTGCCAGAAGCTGCGCCACATACGCAAGAAAACAGCACCAGCGAGGGAGTGCTCTATGCCGCTGTCCATGAACCGAGAGGTCTTTATCACATGCGCTGTCACCGGCTCAGGTGGCACGCAGGATCGCAGCCATCTGGTTCCGCGTTCGCCCAAAGAGATTGCCGACAGTGCGATAGCAGCCGCAAAGGCCGGGGCCGCAGTTGTCCATTGCCATGTCAGAGATCCGGAGACAGGGGCACCATCGCGCGATCTTGGATTGTATCGGGAAGTGACGGACCGGATCCGCGACGCCGAGGTGGACGCAGTGCTGAACCTGACCGCAGGCATGGGGGGCGACATGGTTTTTGGCGGCACAGAGGCCCCGTTGCCGCTATCCAATGGAACCGACATGGCCGGTGCGGCGGAACGAGTCGCGCATGTTGCGGAATGCCTGCCAGAAATCTGCACCCTCGATTGCGGCACGATGAACTTTGCCGAGGCCGACTATGTCATGACCAACACGCCCGGTATGTTGCAGGCGATGGGGCGCATGATGACCGAGATTGGCGTGATGCCGGAAATCGAAGCGTTTGATACCGGTCATTTGTGGTATGCCAAGCAACTGGTTGCAGACGGGGTTTTGACCAACCCGGCGCTGGTACAGTTGTGCATGGGGGTGCCATGGGGTGCCCCCGATGACCTGAACACTTTCATGGCCATGGTGAACAATGTGCCGGATGACTGGACGTTCAGTGCCTTTTCCTTGGGCCGCAACCAGATGGCATATGTGGCGGCCGCCGTGTTGGCAGGCGGCAATGTGCGGGTCGGTCTGGAAGACAATTTGTGGCTCGACAAAGGCGTGCTGGCACGCAACGACCAGTTGGTTGATCGGGCCGTGACGATCATTGAGAACATGGGCGCCCGCGTGATTGGACCCGAAGACGTGCGGGCAAAGCTTGGATTGGTCAAACGCGCGCCGGCGTGAGGGTGTGTGGGCCCGCCCACCCACCCCATGTGGGGGCGTTGCCCCCGCCCTGCGGGCTCCCCGAGGTGCGAATTCAGAAAAAGGAGGGTGCCATGACTCAGGTGGCAGCGATCATCGGAGGCGGCGTGATTGGCGGCGGTTGGGCGGCACGGTTCTTGTTGAACGGATGGACCGTCCGCGTTTTTGACCCTGATCCAGAGGCACAACGCAAGATCGGCGAAGTCATGGCCAACGCCCGTCGTGCCTTGCCGGGGTTGAGTGATGCACCGTTGCCGGACGAAGGCCAAATGGTGTTTTGTGACTCGCTTGCGGACGCGGTGACCGGGGCCGACTGGATACAGGAATCTGTGCCCGAGCGGTTGGCCGTGAAGCAGCGCGTCTTTGGTGAACTGGCCGGGCATGTCGGTTTTGACACCATCATCGGTTCATCGACGAGCGGGTTCAAACCATCGGAGTTACAAGATGGCATAGCGCTGGCGGCCCAGATTGTCGTCACGCATCCGTTCAACCCGGTTTACCTATTGCCTCTGGTCGAATTGGTGACCACCGATGCCAACCCGCCTGAGTTGACCGGCCGCGCACAGGACACGCTGCGCGCGCTGGGCATGTTCCCTCTGCACGTCAAGAAAGAGATCGATGCACATATCGCGGATCGCTTTCTCGAGGCGGTCTGGCGCGAGGCTTTGTGGTTGGTCAAGGACGGGATCGCCACAACAGAGGAAGTCGACGAGGCCATTCGCATGGGCTTTGGCATACGGTGGGCGCAAATGGGGCTGTTCGAAACTTATCGTGTGGCCGGTGGCGAAGCAGGAATGAAGCATTTCATGGCGCAGTTCGGCCCGGCGCTGAAATGGCCATGGACCAAGTTGATGGATGTGCCCGAGTTCACGGACGCGCTTGTGGATCTGATCGCAGGTCAGTCAGACCAGCAATCGGGACAATACTCTATCCGCGAACTGGAACGCATTCGCGACGACAACCTTGTGTCAATGATGCGTGCGCTCAAGGCCCAGAATTGGGGATCGGGCGCAGTGCTGAACCTGCATGATCGTGCGCTGGGTGGCAGCATGGTGCGATCCATGGCCGATGTTGTTGATCCCGCGCTGCCGGTTATCACGATCCGCCGCGCGATCCCGGTCGACTGGCTGGACTACAACGGCCACATGACGGAAAGCCGTTACTTGCATGCCTTTGCAGATGCCACGGACCGGTTCATGGAGATCATTGGGTGCGATGCCGACTACATAGCCTCGGGTGGGAGTTTCTTTACCGCCGAAACGCATATCCGCCACCTGGATGAGGCCAAGTTGGCCGCCCGGATCGAAGTGCGGACGCGGGTTTTGTCCGGTGGTGGAAAGAAGATGCACCTGTGGCATGAAATGTATGCCGACGACCGGCTGCTTGCGACGGGCGAGCATATTCTGATCCATGTCAGTCTGGACACCCGGCGCCCGGCAGAGCTGCCGGAACCGTT
>CAWUIW010000242.1:0-5141 GCA_963922515.1 uncultured Rhodobacterales bacterium
CCCACAGGCAAATCATCTCCATGCCTCCACGCGAAGGCGCATTCGCACAATTCATCACGATGCCTGAGCGGAACCTTGTTTCCATACCAGACGGCATCGCTTTTGATGTGGCCGCACTTGCAGAACCCTTGGCAGTCAGCTGGCATGCTGTGCGCCTGACCCACGAAGCGCTGCACAAAAGCGCAGACCGCACGGCGGTGATCATTGGCGGCGGCGCCATTGGTCTGGCCGCGGCCTTGTGCGCAAAGGCGTTTGGATTTTCATCGGTGACTGTCATAGAGCCCAACAAGGCAAGACGAGAGTACTTGAACGAACGCTGCGGCGTCACGGCTGTCGAACGGGTGGACACAGCAGCGCCGGTTGTTATCGACGCGGTCGGCTATGCGGCCACCCGCGCCATGGCGTCGGCCATAACCGCGCCCGGGGGCGTGATCTCGCATATTGGATTGGGCGAAGACACGGGGGGGTTGGACATACGCCGTATGACCCTGCAGGAAATCACCTTTGTCGGAACCTATACCTACACCGCCCAAGACTTTCGTAACACCGCAGCCGCCATTTTTGATGGCCGGCTGGGTGATTTGAACTGGATTGAGCGCCGCTCGCTGTCTGACGGCGCGGCAGCCTTTCGCGACATTCGGGCCGGACAGGTCGCCGCCCCAAAAATCATCTTGAAACCAGATACCTAAGGAGCCCAGAGATGACCGAAATTCCCCATCTTCTTGTCCACGAACATGACGACAATGTCGGCGTGGTCGTTGTCGAAGGCCTCACCGCGGGCACGGACATGCTGTGCTGCATAACACATGACAACTCAACGTTCCGAATGGTGGCAGGCGATGATGTGCCAATCGGCCACAAGATCGCGCTGCAGGATTTCAAAGAGGGCGACACAGCGATCAAATACGGCGAAGACATTGGCAAGATCATCGCCGATATCGCAAAAGGCGCACACGTCCACACCCACAACTGCAAAACCAAACGCTGGTAAGGAACCCGAGTTATGGCATCGAAATACTCTAACATGACCGTAAAGGCCTACCGGCGCGAGAACGGCCGCGTCGGCGTCCGCAACCACGTTTTGATCCTGCCGGTCGATGACATCTCGAATGCGGCCTGCGAGGCGGTGGCGAACAATGTCAAAGGCACATTGGCCATCCCCCACGCCTATGGACGTCTCCAATTTGGCGAAGACCTTGAATTGCATTTCCGTACCATGATCGGCACGGGCGCCAACCCGAACGTGCACTCGGTTGTGGTGATCGGCATCGAACCCGGCTGGACGAAGCGCATCGCCGAAGGCATCCGCGAAACGGGCAAGGAAGTGGCCGAGTTCTCGATCGAGCAGAACGGCGACTTTGAAACCATTCGGCGGGCTTCATGGGCCGCGAAGGATTTCGTCCACAAAGCCACCGAAATCCAGCGCGAGGAATGCAACATTTCCGAGCTGTGGGTCTCCACCAAGTGCGGCGAGTCCGATACCACCACGGGCCTCGGCTCGTGCCCGACCGTAGGCAACATGTACGACAAGCTGCTGCCCGAAGGCATCACCGGTTTCTTTGGCGAAACCTCAGAGATCACGGGCGCCGAGCATATCTGCCAAAAGCGCGCGATCAACGAAGAAGTGGGTGAACGTTGGTACAAGATGTGGAAAGCCTATCAGGACGACGTGATCTTTGCCCATCAGACCGATGACCTGTCTGACAGCCAGCCGACCAAGGGCAATATCGAAGGCGGTCTGACGACGATCGAGGAAAAGGCGCTTGGCAATCTCGAAAAAATCGGGCGCACATCACAATACATCGACATCCTTGAGCCCGCCGAAGCGCCAGGTTCAGGCGCCGGATTGTACTTCATGGACAGCTCATCGGCAGCGGCAGAGTGCGTGACATTGATGGCCGCGGGTGGCGCGGTAATCCACACGTTCCCGACAGGTCAGGGCAACGTTGTCGGCAACCCGATCGTACCTGTCATCAAGATCACGGCGAACCCACGAACCGTGCGCACCATGGGTGAACATGTCGACGTGGACGTTTCCGGAATTCTGCGCCGCGAGATGACCATTGACGAAGCCGGTGATGCATTGATCGACATGATCTGCCGCACAGCCAATGGACGCAATACCGCCGCAGAAGCACTCGGCCATCGCGAGTTTTCCATGACCAAGCTTTATCGCAGCGCTTAATAGGAACAGCACCGGGCAGCGCAACCTGCCCGGTGCACCACGCCATGACAGACAAAGAAACCATTTCGATTCCAGACGCCGAAACGCTGATCTTGCAGGCGATGCAAGCCGTCGGCGTGTCCGATGGCAATGCAAGCGCCGTCGCCAAGGCCTTGGTCGCAGCCGAAGCCGAAGGGCAAGTTGGACATGGTTTTTCGCGTGTGGCGGATTATGCGGCCCAGGTTCGCGCTGGCAAAGTGAGCGGTCGCGCCATACCCAGCGTCAGCGGCGCTGCAGCCGCGCTGGTCATCGATGCAGGCGATGGGTTCGCCTATCCGGCGTTGGATATGGCCATCGAGAACGGCGCACGAGCGGCTCATACCCACGGCTGCGCAACAATGGCTGTGCGCCGGTCCCATCATTGCGGAGCCTTGTCGGTGCAAGTTGCCCGCATTGCCGAGCATGGGCTGATAGGAATGATGGTTGCGAACGCGCCCGCGGCAATCGCCCCGTGGGGATCGAACCAACCGGTGTTTGGCACCAACCCCATTGCGTTTGCGGCCCCGCGCCGCGGGGATACGCCGCTGGTCATCGATCTATCTTTGTCGCGCGTTGCGCGGGGCAAAGTCATGCATGCCAAGAAATCAGGGCAACCCATTCCGGAAGGTTGGGCCCTGGACAAAGACGGCAACCCTACGACTGACCCCGAGGCCGCGCTGGCGGGGTCCATGGTCGCCGCGGGCGAGGCTAAGGGCACCGCGCTTGCCTTGATGGTAGAAATTCTGGCGGCTGTTTTGCCGGGTGCCAATCGCAGCACAGAGGTATCATCGTTCTTTACGGCAGATGGCCCGCCGTCGGGCTCCGGTCAGTTCTTGATGGCCCTGCGCCCGGATGATCTGGACGCCTTTGTAAGTCGGCTTGAGCCGCTCTTGGACCTGATCGCGGGCTTGGATGGAGCGCGTCTGCCGGGCGCCCGCAGGGCCGCAACCCTGTCAGAGGCTCAGCAAAACGGGATATCTGTACCGCGGCCTTATCTTGAAATTGCGCGCAAACTGGCCGCCGACGTGTAAGTGCCGCACAAACATGGGTCCGTGTTAAACAAGCATCTGGCCATGATTGTCAAACTCATGACCCGGGGTGACCGCGCACGTGGCGCCATCAAGCCGCAAAACATCGAACCCGGATACAGCCCTTGTACCGGCGCCGATACCTGCAGAAGATGCACCCACGAGGTGTTCTGTTTGAATCACTTTGTCCCCTTCAAGCGTCAGAGCCGTGTGGGTTTCTTTTGACGTGACTATGGACGTCGTGCCATGTGCAGCGACGGATGACACGTAACCACCCAATCTTGCCTCGACCGGCACGCGTTGGACTGTCTCGCCATCTATCAACCAAAGGACGTGATCGGACCGCGCGCGGATCGGATCCGCAATTTGCCCACCGATGTACAGCCGCCCCTGCCCGTCCTGCGCCATGTGGCGCAGCGAAACACCGGACGCACCGGACCAAACTCCCATCGGTTCGACCACGCTAGTTCCCAGCGTCAATACCACGACCTGGCTTCGAAACTCTGATTGATTCAGGATCAACCGCCCGTATTCGGGATGAGTTTCAAGGCCGCCTAAAGCGATATAGAACCGGTCGGCAGCCCGATCCCGGATGATTTCGTGCGGCCCGGCCCCAGGCAGGTCAAAATGCCCCAAGCGTTTCGGTGACCCGGCCATTTCATAAAGTCCAATGCTGCCTTGCAGGGTTCGAAGGTTGTTTTCCGCGACCAACAAATACCGCCCATCATGGCTGAACGCCCCGTGCCCGTAGAAATGGCGGTCGCGGGGTGCGGTCGTCACTGCCCGCACGTCCAATGTCTCCAAGTCCACCACGGCAAACCGGTTTCCCGGGCGCCGCGGGAAAACGACCAGATGCGATCGATGACGTGCCATGCCATGCGCACGATAGTCCAAAGCAACAGGCGGCAGTCTTTCGCCGCTGGACGTAAAAAATGCAGTGCGACTTATGCCGCTTTTTTCCGAGGTCTCGATGCCGACATACACCGCCTGCTCTGCTGCTTGGGCGATACCACCCTTGCAGGCTGCAATCCCCAACCCCAGGGCCAGATAGCCAAGAATGCCGCGCCTAGTCGCCATCAGCCGCAGTGAAACCGGCGCTCAGACCCAAAGCTTGCAGGTAACCGGTTTTCAGAAAGACTTCGTGAAAAAGCACCACGTTGGCGACGCGCCGCAGGTCTTCGGCTTTGGCGCCGTCGCTGGCCGCGATCTCTTCCAAAGTATCATCCATAATGGCCAAACCATCTGCAACCGACGCCGCGGTTTCGGACAGGACAAAGTACTCCATCGATCCGCCAACATCGGGAGCTGCGTCGAACACGCCAAAAGGCGTGTCATATAGTTCGGCCAGCGTGCGAAAACTGACCTCTATGCTCTCGCGGCCCAATCTGCTCAGGCGGGCTTCCGTGCGCGTCGCCCGCGCGTCGCCGGGTTGCGTGCCCAGCCCGCGGAGCAGTTTGAACTTCCGCAACCGGTCCGTGTACACGACAGCCCCAGACAGAAAGGCGCGCAGCAGATCATCCACAGAGGCGTAGCGCCCCACTCCATGAACAGCGCCGTCAAACTCGGCACGAAACGCGCTGCCCGGCGTCCATGCGTCGACCATATCGCTGGCCAGTTCGGCGTGGAACCGGCTGATCGCGTACGCAAGGTCACACGAATATGCGTTCTGAGGCAATTCCGAGTACAGCAAGTACTCAAGCGCGGTAAAATTGGTCAAAGCGATGGACCGCCCAACCAAAGCACCGGGTTGCACAACCGCAGGGTCACGCTCGCGCACCGCCGCCCGAACCGCGCGTTGACTGAACCCCTTTGGATCCGGCCAGAGTTGCACGCGCATCAGCCCCTCCGCATTTGAAATCGGGCCGATTTGCACCACGCTTGCGCGTTGCCATGCTAGGAAACTGTTCGCA
>CAWUIW010000243.1:0-5095 GCA_963922515.1 uncultured Rhodobacterales bacterium
ACCCGCGCAAAGCGTATCTCTGCCGTGGCAGATGCCGCGCGGGACGGTGTGAAACTGCCGCAAATGTGACGCGCATGCCGGACGTAGCGGGGCATTGACGACGCATTGCGGGCCACCGCAAGACCCCTCGCAGGGTCACCCCGCAGTGCCGTCGGCTGCGCGTGACTGACCTTTGGACGTCAGATAGGCAAATAGCGTCTGCAGGCCGATGCCTGACCGGATTTCGAAGAGTTCATAGCGAAAGCGCCGCGCGGACAGACCCTTGCCCTTTAGATCCTGCCAAATCGCATCGCGAAGCGCGCTGGGGCCGCAATAGTGAACGTGTTTGTCCTGAAGACCACCCGCGATGTCCAATATCTCTTTTGGACCCAGGCGGCCGCGGTGTGATGTTTCCCAGACAATCAAGGTTAATCTCCCCTTGGCCTCTTGCTCCAAAAGCTCGTCCAAATGCGCGGCTTTCGATCTGTCTCGTACGCAATAGATCAGCGTCACCGGCCCGTCGCCCGGGCCCAAGGTCCCGGCCATCGCTGCGAACGGCGTGATGCCAATACCGGCGGCAACCCATATCTGAGGTCCTTGCGTGACGCCGAAATGACCAAAAGGGCCTTCGACCCGGGCGGCAGCGCCGGTTACCAACCGAGACATCAATCGCACTGTGTAGTCGCCCAGTGGCGCGATCGTCATACGCAAGGTTCCGTCATTGGACGGCGCACTGCTCAAAGTAAAGGGATGCGGTTCGTTCAAGCCAAGTTCAGGGAAGCTGACAAAGGCGAATTGCCCGGCGCGGTGTGTCAAAGGTTTGCCAACAGGTACAATTTCGACCGAAAGCGCATCGCCTTGTGGGATCAGGTTCTTGATTTTGTACTGTCTTGCCGGTCGGAACGACCGCGGCGCCGAAGTGTAGGCATAGGCGATCAGGCCGATCAGGCAAACGGCGCCCATGTACAAACCCAATGGATCGCCGTTCGCAAAGGGTTTCAGGATGAACAGGTAGTGAAAAGCGGATAGCACAAAAAACACACCGATAAAGCGGTGCGTCCATTTCCACAAGTGATACGGGATGAACGTGGCGACTGTGATAACCACAAGAAAAAGCAACCCGTACAGACTGATTTCGCCGGCGGTTTCTGCGGCTTCGGCCAAAACGGTCTCGGGTCCTAGTCCTTTGATCTCGGCATCAATGGTGTCATGCAAAAAGCTCGCGGCCAGCGCCCAAAGTCCCAGCCATTTGTGCAGCCGATATGATTGATCCAGTGGTCCAAAGGTCTGCTCGATCCCGGTCCAACGCGTTGCGATGACCTGCGAAACAGCCATTGCGACAAGCGCAGTCATCCCAAGGTACTGGCTAAAAATGGCAATCCTATCGCGGCCATCGGCGATGCCCGACAGCCAAATCAACGGCGCAAGCATGAGTACGCCGATCGCCGCCACACCCAAAGGCTTCAGTGTCATTCCCCACCCCTGACATCATTTATCAGCGTCAGCCATATACACATGACCGGCGCATGCGTCCAATAGCCCGCTTGTGGCCTTTAACTCAATTGGGCGGGTCGGCCGTATGGGACGCAGCATGAGTCATCCAGTGACTGCGCCGCAAGTGGGGTTGCTTTGACCTCACGAGTGCTTAGGACTGAACCAACTATAGGTTAAGGGGACTACTGTTGACCGAGCTCAGACAGGATGTCGAACGCCGACTATTGGACTTGCCGGATGTCACATTGGGCCGTTGGAAGGACACTGATTTAATCTGTGTCTTTTATCGCGGCAAGGAGTTTGCCCATTTCCACGGAGATTCGATACTGGACCTGCGTCTATCGACCAAGATCATCCGGGACGAGCAACTGACACGCGCGGTATCGGCGCGGATCCATCCGAAGCGGTCGCAAAACTCGCGCTGGATCGGGATCGAGTTTCGGACGTCGGCAGATATCGACAGGCTATTGCACCTTGTTGTGCGCGCCTGCGACGAGTTGTTCTAGCAGCCCTGCTGCACAAAATGACGCAACGGCGTCTGCTGGTCAGACTTTGGAAACCAAACTTAAGCTCGCGAAATTGCGCAGAGTTGCATAGCGTTGGCGCACTACAGTTTGAGTGACGAAGGTTCATTATGACCACCCGACGCGATGAGACCGACCTGAGCCTTGCTCACGCACTTGAGCTCAGTCCGCAAGTCGTCAGAGCGCTGGAAGATGCCGCTGACCTTCGACGCCTCAAGCGCGGAGAAATCTTGATTGAAGAAGGCAGCGAAGCCGACACGTTGTATTTTGTGCTTTCCGGGCGGTTTGCAGTGATTGCTGGCGGCAAGCCGATCGCCGAAATCGGCTCTGGCGAACCAATTGGGGAGGTTGCCTTTTTTGGCGGGGGCTCGCGGTCAGCTTCTGTTGTGGCCGCGCGCGAAAGCGAGATTTTGCAGCTGACGCGGGACGCGTATGAGGCGGCGCTTGAACGCGAGCCGATGCTCTCTACGGCCATCATCTCTGCGCTCGCACGTCGCTTGCGGCGGGCGACACCAAGTGTTCAGCTGATGAGACCGCGCCCACCCGAGATCATCGGCTTGGTGCCCGGCGGATCGGCACCGCTTGACCTGTCGGCCATTGCGCCGCTGCTGTGCGCATTCGAGGCCAAGGGCGCAGCCGTCATCCGACGGCCCGACGACATTGGCGAAGGTCTGACGATCGAAGACGTGGTGTTTCGCGATGATGCCTGTGAACGCCTCGTGCTTGTTTGCGAAGACCCGGGCCACTCCCCGACATGGGCCGATCAGATTTTTCAGCAATGCGATTCATTCATTGTCTGTGTCGACAAGCGGGCCGCACAGGACACCGCGCCATCAGAATTCGAACAGCGTTTGGCCAGCCATGTTCTGCAGCAAAACATCCACCTTGTGTTTCTGCGCGGCGAAAGGGCGGCCATTCAGGGAACGGCCGATGATTTGAAAGGCCGCGCTTGTGGCTTGCACCATCATATGATGGCAGGCTCGCAAAAAGACGCCGATCGCATCACCCGTTTGATCAATGGCGAAGGCCTGGGCGTCGTGTTTGGTGGCGGCGGTGCATTCGGTACGGCACATCTGGCCATGCTCAAGGCTATGGGCGAAGTCGGCATCGACGTTGACATGGTGGGCGGTACATCCGTTGGGGCAGCCATGGCAGGCGCTTTTGCCATGGGCCTGTCGATGGACGAAGTCATCGATCGCTTCGTCGAGATGTTCGTGACGTCGGGTGCAGCCACACGGTACACCTTGCCCTTCTGGTCCATTGTCGATCACACGCATTTCGACGCGCAGCTCAAGCATCATTATGGCGCTGACCTGATGGTGGAGGATTTGCCGATTAACTACTTCGCATTGGCCACCAGCCTGACCCGCAACGAACCTGTGGTGCTGCGAAACGGCTTGCTGTGGCAGCTGATCCGCGCGTCCAGCGCCATTCCGGCGGTCTTTCCACCGCTGGTCACAGATGATGGTGAAGTGTTTGTGGATGGTGGATTATTCGACAATGTGCCCGTGGGCGCAATGCGGGAACTCAAGGCGGGTCCCAACCTCGTTTTACGGCTTGCGACGATGTCGAATTGGCGCGTGCGCACCGACTACAATCAACTGCCGGGACGAGGCAAAGCTCTGTTTCACATGATGTCGCGCCGCGGCAAACGCGGCCTGCGTTTCCCGGGCATCGCATCGATCATGACCCGTTCGCTGGTTGTAAACTCCGAGATGCTGCAAGCCAACGTGGATCAGGCGGGGGATGTCTTTGTCAATTTGCAGCGCATTCCCGGCATGGGGTTCATGCAATGGTCCAAGGGGCGTGCGTTGTTCGACAAGACATATGAAGAAACGGCTGCCCGCCTGAATGACCTTGCGCGACACCACAGCGGTATCGATTTGTTGCGGGCCTTGACCAGCGCAGAGTGAAACAGGTCATTTTCGGCACGTCCGGGCGTGTTCCTGTCTCGTCGGTTCGAAGCGATCTCGCTCAAAACCAGTTGGCAGCAAAAGCTCTGCTCCGCGGATAAAGCTGCGCTGGCGGTCGAAACCGGCCAGACCCGCTGGGCCCGTCAAAGCCGATGCGTGTTTGGCAGCCGGGCAAGCGCCCGGAGGCGTTCCTTGGAACGGCTCGACCTAGGTTACCAGAACGCGAAAAGGATTCGCCGGCAAACCTGCACTGTTCGCTCGGAAAACCGGGATTGTGGGGCGACCATGGTTGCGTTTGCCTTGCGCCGCCCGTAGACTGTTGCACCCGAAAACCGCACCCAGCGCGCGACACATGTCCGGGATGAAAGAAACTCCGGGTCAATGCATCGTGCCTTCGGTGCTTGCTGCTCAGGCTGATAGGGTCGGCTTTGCGCGATGGCATGGGTATCGAGTGCCTGCCGCCGAGCGAGACCGAGAACCTGCCCCAACCAACCGAGGTGAGTGCGCCCAAACGGGACTGGTCCGCACCGGTTTGGATTACATCCACGTCGACTTGAACCGATCCACGAAGGCGCAAATTTTTGGAATGAGCCGGCGGAACCCCGAAAAGCTGAACGTCAGAGCGGTGGCTCGCCAGCCGTACATGCAGAACGATGAACTTGAGATCAGGTGTTTAGCCTGTTGTCTCAACAGCGGCTCTGCCGGCTCCGTTCACGGTCGTCGAACATTGCCGAAGGACGGCTAGGAGCTCCAAGTGGACAGGAAATCTAGTCGCGATGACCGAAGGGGCAGACCGGTATGCGATCGTCGGCGCGACACGCGGACAAAAGCGACAATCTGCCGAGACCATGGGGCCGACACGTTTGATATGGTGGTCGAGAAAGAGCCCATATGACCCGTAGTGGAGATTGAGCATGGCCTGGCTAAAGTACCTGCTTGCCGGTGTCGCAGCTTTGGCCGTTGTCATCTATTTCGGATTACCACAGGCCCTGAATGCCGTAGGGCTGCACCCACACTATGAGATCTCCGAATACGACCTCTCTGGCAAACGTGCCTTGGTGATCACGACCAGCCACGGCGTCCTCGGCGACACGGGAAGGGCTACGGGCGTATTTGGATCTACCGTACTACGCCTTTCTCGATGCCCGCTTGGAGGTAGACATTGCGTCCATCAAGGGGGGCGAG
>CAWUIW010000244.1:0-5079 GCA_963922515.1 uncultured Rhodobacterales bacterium
GCAGGGGCGTTGGTTCATGGGGCACATGACCATCTCAACTTTACCACGGATGAAACCGGCCAGCACTATATCCACGGTGGCGCTTGGGCGACGCAATTGGGCGTGGTCAGTTTGCAAAAGAACGGGCAGGCCCTTTCTGTCACGTCCGAAAACTTGGCGATCGCCCCCGCTGATGGCGACCCGGAGATCGCAGAGGCCATCGCGTCGGCCAAAGCACAGCATCTGACAGAAAGCGACACCGCCGTGATTGTAGAGCTGGGCGCGGCCCGCAACATGCATCAGTCGATCCTGCTTGCGACAGAGGCCGTGCAGCAGGCAACGGAGGCGGATGTTGCGGTGCTGGGCCACACCACTTTTGGTGCACCGCTTGCGGCGGGTCCGCTTTCAAAATATAATTTCGACGCTTTCATACGCTTTGACGGTGGGCTTTCGATGGCCGAAATCCCGGGCGAGCGGCTGGCACAAATCCTGACGCGTGCCAACCAGTTCGCCGCGACCGACCTTGCTGGTCGCACCGGCGATTACGTCCATGTCGCCGATGTGCAGATCGATCCCGGCAAAACCTATCGGTTCGTGACCAATGGGTGGACTGCGTTCAATCAGAAATCCTATTTGGGAACCGAAGACCTCGAATTTGTCGAGGTTCCCGACCTTGCCTTAAAGGCCGTCGTGATCGACTACCTTGCGGCGCTGTAAGCCGATGTACGGGCGCGCAAGATGCGCGCCCACTTTTTCAGCCGTTTAGCGCGGCTCGCAGTTTTTCGGCATGGCCTTTCAACACGTCTTGATCGGCCATGGTTCCCGGTGGACGCAAACGCATGCCCTCATGTCGGGGCAGTACATGGAAATGCAGGTGAAACACCTCTTGCCCGCCGGGACCTTCGTTGAATTGCTGCAGTGTTATGCCATCTGCTTCAAAGGCCGTCATCGCGGTTTGAGCCATCTTTTGCGTCGTCGCGATGCAGGCATTCAATTGATCCGGCGATGCATCCAACACGTTGCGGCATGCGGTTTTCGGGATCACAAGCATGTGCCCGTCGGCGCGCGGCATGATGTCTAGGAACACAAAGGTAGCATCGTCTTCGTAAATCTTGTGGCACGGCAATTCACCCCGCAGAATTTTGGCGAAAATGTTGTCAGGATCGTAAGCCACGCGGCATCCTCCGGTTTTGATGATGCGCGCAGAGTTGCGGCGCGGCTTTACACTTGCAACCCGTTTCTGTGCGCGCCCCCGGATAATCGTTTACGCCCGCGGCAATTTATCTTGATGTAGGTCAAATTGTGCCATTGCTGCGCCGCGCCACCCATCTTACAAACGCGTGAACTCGACGTGGACCAGTGGGAACGGGTGCGCGTTTTCTTTTAGGCAGGAGGCACATAGATGGCGGACGCAGCCATTCATGGTCACGAACATGAGGACGAGCGGAGCTTTTTCACACGCTGGTTCATGTCGACCAACCACAAAGACATCGGGATCCTATACCTGATCACGTCAGCCATTGTCGGCTTCATTTCGGTTGCATTCACCGTCTACATGCGGTTGGAGCTGATGGATCCAGGCGTGCAGTTCATGTGCATGGAAGGCGCGCGCTTGTTCGCGTCTGACGCCGTGTGTACGCCGAACGGCCACTTGTGGAACGTTTTGATCACGGGTCACGGCATCCTGATGATGTTCTTCGTGGTGATCCCGGCGCTGTTTGGCGGGTTTGGCAACTATTTCATGCCCCTTCAGATCGGCGCGCCTGACATGGCATTCCCGCGCATGAACAACCTCAGCTACTGGTTGTACGTGGCTGGTACCACACTGGCCGTGTGTTCAGTGCTATCACCGGGCGGCAACGATCAGCTTGGGTCCGGAGTGGGCTGGGTTTTGTACCCACCTTTGTCAGTGAATGAAGGCGGCATGTCGATGGATCTGGCGATCTTTGCGGTGCACGTTTCCGGCGCCTCTTCGATCCTTGGTGCGATCAACATGATCACAACATTCCTTAACATGCGTGCCCCAGGCATGACGCTGTTCAAAGTACCGCTGTTCAGCTGGTCGATCTTTGTCACGTCGTGGCTGATCCTGCTGTCCCTGCCGGTTCTGGCGGGCGCAATCACCATGCTGCTGATGGACCGCAACTTTGGCTTTTCGTTCTTCGATCCGGCCGGCGGCGGCGATCCGGTGTTGTACCAGCACATCCTGTGGTTCTTTGGCCACCCGGAAGTCTACATCATTATTCTGCCGGGCTTTGGCATCATCAGCCATGTCATTGCGACCTTCTCACGCAAGCCGATCTTTGGGTATCTGCCCATGGTTTGGGCTCTGGTGGCCATCGGTGTCCTGGGCTTCGTTGTGTGGGCGCACCACATGTACACGGTGGGTATGAGCCTGAACCAACAGGCGTACTTCATGCTGGCGACGATGGTCATCGCGGTGCCGACAGGCGTAAAGATCTTCAGCTGGATTGCCACGATGTGGGGCGGTTCGCTGGAGTTCAAAACCCCGATGCTGTGGGCCTTTGGCTTCCTGTTCCTGTTCACCGTGGGTGGTGTGACGGGCATCGTTTTGTCGCAAGCCGCTGTGGACCGCTACTACCATGACACGTACTACGTGGTTGCCCACTTCCACTACGTGATGAGCCTTGGCGCGGTGTTCTGTATCTTTGCCGGAATATACTTCTATTTCGGCAAAATGACGGGCCGCCAATACCCGGAGTTCTGGGGCAAGGTACACTTCTGGATGATGTTCATTGGTGCGAACCTGACCTTCTTCCCTCAGCACTTCCTGGGCCGTCAGGGTATGCCGCGCCGTTACATCGACTACCCAGAAGCCTTTGCATTGTGGAACTGGTGGTCGTCGATCGGCGCGTTCATCAGCTTTGCCTCGTTCCTGCTGTTCTTCGGCATCATGTATTACGCCCTGCGTCATGGCGCACGCGTGACCGAAAACAACTACTGGAACGAGCACGCGGACACGCTCGAATGGACTCTGCCCAGCCCACCGCCGGAGCACACGTTCGAAATCCTGCCAAAGCAGGAAGAATGGGACAAAGGCCCAGCACACTGAGCCAGTCGCAAATAAGGATCAAGGCCCCGCAGTTCTGTGGGGCCTTTTTCGTTGGTCGAGGCGGCACCCCAGGGATCATCGACAGGATCACTTAGCGGTGCCCAATACCGCCAGCCGATCGGGGGATCATGTGGCCGCCTGCTCTGACCTTGTCGCGGCAAGACCCGTCTAGAGACGATCACAAATGCGGCGTATGGGTCATTTCCAAGCCACGCATGATCCGAGCAGCGGCGGGCGCGTTGTTTTTGCGCACTGTCAATCCAAACTCGGCGCGCTATCACTGTAGCTATGCCGTATGACTGGACATCCAATGCCTCCGCCAATGAACACGCAGAATTGCGCCTGTGGCCGCACCAATCACTGCCGCCCAAAGGCTTTGCAGCTTTCATTCTGGCAACCTTCACCCTGATTACGTTGCCGCTGTACCCGTTGCTGGGAACCGTGCTGGTATGGGCGCTGCTGCCCTTCCTGCTGTTGGCCGTGGCAGGAGTGTGGTTTGCGCTGAGCCGATCCTACCGCGACCGGCAGATCTTGGAGGTCTTGACGTTGACATCGGACCACGCCCACTTGGTCCGCACAAATCCAAAGGGTGACACGCAGGAATGGGATTGCAACCGGTATTGGGCACGTCCGGAACTGCACGAAGCCGGCGGCCCGGTGCCGTTCTACGTCACCCTGCAAGGCGCCGGGCGCACGGTCGAAATCGGCCGTTTCCTGTCAGAGGATGAACGGAAGTCTCTGTATGATGAGCTGGTGCGGGCGTTTGCCCGCTAGCACGCCTCGGGCCGCTTGGAACACAAGCTGTCTTTGACCAATGGACCGACTTTGCCGAAATCCATCTGACCGGTGTACTGGCTTTTCAGCACAGCCATCACTTTTCCCATGTCGCGGATCGATTCAGCGCCGGTGGCATCCATGGCGGCGGTGATTGCCTTGGTGACTTCCTCTTCATCGAGCTGCTTGGGCAAGAATTCTTCAATCACGATAATTTCGTCGCGCTCCTGCTCTGCAAGGTCAAGCCGGCCACCTTCTTCATAGGCGCGCGCGCTTTCCTGACGTTGCTTGGCCATTTTGCCGAGAATGCCAAGAACCTCTGCATCGCCCACGGTGTTTGCATCCGTGCTCCCGTCGCCGCGCAACGCGATGTCTTTGTCCTTGATGGCGGCATTGATCAAGCGCAGTGTCGACAAGCGGTCGGCCGCCTTGTCCTTCATTGCCTGCTTCAACGCCGCAGAAATCTGCGTTCGCAAATCGCTCATGTTTTTTCGTGTCCCCATTTCACGAATGTTCACAGCTATCGCGAAGGCCACACAAAAACAAGACCGAAACACCAGCGACGAACTGTCGTACACCGCAGATTGCACGCATATGATGGTTTGTATATGTTAAGCCTCAATAATAGTTTTTTGATTTCAGATGCCTGACATATGGAGAGACCTGACATGCGTCGTGCTGCCGCCTTTCTGCCACCACTTGTTGCCTTGTTTCCAGTTGTTCAACCTGCACAAGCCGATCCAACCATCGGTTTTGGCGTCACTTTTGTCTTTGGGCAGGGTGTCGGCGCCAGTTTCAAGATCCTGTCCGATGACGAGCGCGACAATCCCGTGGCCACTGTCGGTATCGATTACCTATTTGAAAACGGGGTTTGGCGTCCCAATGTCGGCGTCGCCTATCTTGGCGATGACTACTATTTCGGACCCGATGTTGGATTTGTACTTGGGACCGGAGAGGTCACCTTTGCCTTAGGCGCAGGATGGGCCGACACCGAGGATGAAGAAGAAATCGGCACAGGCGGCGACGAAGGCGATGAGGGAGACGAAGGCGACGAGGGAGACGAAGGCGGCGAAGGCGATGAAGGCGGCGAAACCGGCTTTTGACCGTCCTGACCCAAGCTGACCGCTTGACGCGCCCGTTTGCGCACCTTACTCCACCGCGAACCCACTAAGCGGAGAGTTGTTCCAGGGCGTCTGCCCCCACCGCCTGCCTGGCTGTGGCCGGCGGACCGGTCTTTTACGGTGTGGGTTTGG
>CAWUIW010000245.1:0-5070 GCA_963922515.1 uncultured Rhodobacterales bacterium
CGATTGGTGGCCCGCGCGAGGGCGCAGGCGCGGTCGTGCTATCGTTGGGCCTGGGTCTTTCGGTTCTGGCCGCAGTCGGCCAGATCGATGGCAACCTGCGCAACGCCATCAGCGGCCAGTTGCCCGATGTCGCACCATCCTACTTTTTCGTCGATATCCAAAAGGATCAGATGGTCGGATTCTCAGAGCGCCTCGAAAACGATCCGGCTGTGCGAAAAGTCGACAGTGCACCGATGCTGCGAGGGATCATCACCCAAATCAACGGTCGCCCGGCATCCGAAACCGCTGGCGAACACTGGGTTTTGCAGGGTGATCGCGGCGTTACTTATGCCGCTCAGAAGCCCGAGGATACCCGCGTGACCGCCGGGGAATGGTGGGCCGAAGACTACACCGGCCCCCCACTGATCAGTTTCGCGGCAGAAGAAGCCGCCGAAATGGGTCTTCAGATTGGGGACACGATGACGATCAACATTCTGGGGCGTGACATCACAGGAACCGTTTCCAGCTTTCGCGAGGTTGACTTTTCGACGGCAGGCATCGGGTTCATCGTGTCGATGAACCCAGCCGCTTTGGCCGGAGCCCCACACAGTTTCATTTCCACAGTATACGCAGAACCCCAAGCAGAGGCCGTCATTTTGCGGGATTTGGCCAATGCCTACCCGAACATTACGGCCATTCGCGTGCGGGATGCCATCGACCAGGTTGCGCGGCTGTTGTCGGGTCTGGCCGCTGCGACGTCGTACGGAGCCGCAGCGACCCTGCTGACCGGGTTTTTGGTTCTGATCGGCGCTGCAGCAGCGGGTGAACAAGCCCGAACCTACGAGGCCGCGGTTCTGAAAACGCTGGGGGCCAGCCGCCGCCGCATTCTCGCCAGCTTTGCGCTGCGCGCCGCACTCCTTGGGGCATCGGCCGGGGTCGTTGCCTTGATGGCAGGTATTGGCGGGGGATGGGCTGTCAGCCAGTTTGTTCTGCAAACCGACTACACGATCATCTGGCCTTCGGCTCTGGCTGTTGTATTGGGCGGAATCCTTGCGACACTTTTGGCCGGATTGGGGTTTGCCTGGCGCCCCTTGGCCGCGCGCCCTGCGCAAGTCCTGCGGGCTCGGGAATGACGCGGCCCTACTTCTTTGGGTATGGCAGCCTCGTCAACCGCGCGACCCACACCTATCCCGACGCGCAACATGCGGTTCTGTGCGGCTGGCGTCGCACCTGGAAGCAAACTGCGCTGCGGCCCGTTGCTTTCCTGACCGCAACACCCGATCCAAACACAGAGATCGACGGCCTGATCGCACATGTACCCGGCAATGACTGGCGCAAGTTGGACGAACGCGAATGGGCGTATGACCGCGTGCCAGCCACCTCGCAGACGCGTCACAATCTAGATCATTTGGCAGAGATCGCTGTTTACGCGGTGCCCGAACATGCGCAGGCAAACGCCAGCGATACCCACCCCATCCTGTTGTCGTATCTGGATGTGGTCGTGCAGGGCTACTTGCGAGAATTCGGCGCGACAGCCGCCGCACGATTTTTCGAAACGACCAGCGGTTGGGAGGCCCCGATCCTGAATGATCGATCTGATCCGCGCTATCCCCGTTCACAACGACTGAGTGCCAGAGAGACAGATTTTGTCGATATGGCTCTGGCCGACCTATCGGCGACTATAAAAC
This sequence comes from uncultured Rhodobacterales bacterium, assembly GCA_963922515.1. Taxonomy (GTDB): domain Bacteria; phylum Pseudomonadota; class Alphaproteobacteria; order Rhodobacterales; family Rhodobacteraceae; genus JACOMT01. The sequence continues at coordinate 1,668 of CAWUIW010000245.1, forward strand.
AGCTGGATAAGCCTTGATTGGCGGTGGATGACTGCTTCATCGTCAACCGCCGCCTGCGCGCGCATCACCCGGCGCGCCAGCAGCATGGCAACCGCTGCAAACAGCAATCCCCCCGCCGCCTGACCTATCAAGACCCCCGGCGCACCGATCCACCAGCTTCCGGCAAGGACAAACGGAACGGTTCCCAACGTATGTCGGCCCCAGTTGATCCATGTGGAGTAAAACGGATGGCCCAGGTTGTTGAACGCCGCGTTGCTGACAAAGATCACTGCATTGAAAAAGAACGCCAGCGCGAGCGGGCCGCAAGACAGGAACACCAACTCTTTTGTGATACCTTCGGCCTGAAACAGCGCAACAATGGGCCCGCGCAGACCGAACAGGATCGCAGACACCAAAACAACAACAGCCGCCGAGAAAATAATTGCATCACGATAAGCTCCTCGCACACGGGCGGCGTTCCCGGCACCAAAGTTCTGACCGATGATGGGCCCGACAGCGCCTGACAACGCGAATACAACGCAGAAAGAGACCGGCATCAGGCGAGAAACAATGGCCATGCCGGCGACCGCGGCTTCACCATACTCGGCCATTGTTCTGGTGACATAGGCCTGCCCCACAGGCGTTGCGAATTGGGTCAGAATCGCCGGCACGGCAATCGCAAAAATCGGCCCGGTATCCCGCACCGTGGCAGTGAAACTGGGTGCCGCCAGCGCCTTGTAGTGTCTCAGCAGCGGGATTATGGCCGTCACCGCAATCGCCACGCGCGCCGATACAGACGCCAAGGCCGCGCCCGTCAGTTCCAGATCTAGGCCAAAGATCAGGATGGGGTCGAGGATCGCGTTGGCCAGCCCCCCGTAAATTGTCGCCATCATCGCGCGCCGGGCATCACCATAGGCGCGCAAGACCGCGCTGCCGATCATACCAACAACCAACAGCGGTAGGGACGGGATAATGATCCGAAGGTAAGACACGGCCAGTGTTTCGGTTTCACCGCTGGCGCCGACCAGGCGCACCAGCACGGGCACTTCGATCCAAATGACCGCGGCAAAGACGATGCCCAGCAGGCCGCCATAGATGATTGTATTTGTCGCCCGCTCTCTGGCCGCTTGTTCCTCGCCTGCGCCAAGCGCGCGGGCGACAAGCGCACCGCCGGAAATGGCCATCCCGATGCTGAAGGACGTGGTGAAGAAAAGGATCGCGCCGGCATAACCGATCGCGGCGGCCAGTTCCGCCTTGCCCAGCATAGATATGAAGATCATGTCGACAAAATCGACAAGAAACACGGCCATCAAGCCAACGCTGGCGGTCAGCGACATTACGGTGACATGACGCAGCAAGCTTCCGGTCAGGAAGCGGGCTTGCGCTTCAGCCACGCGCGCGCACCACTTGCATCAGCGGCATCAACGACCCCATGTCAGGCCCGCGTTCCTTTCCGGTCAACGCCTTGCGCAGTGGCATGAACAGAGCTTTGCCTTTGCGACCAGTGGCGTCCTTGACGGCGGCGGTCCAAGTGGCCCATGTGCTGTCATCAAACGGCAGGTCCGGCAGCAACGCCATGGCTTCTGTCACGAAACCCCGATCTTCGTCCGAAACAACAGGTTCGGCGCCGTCCCGGCACAAGGCCCACCACCCCGCGAGATCATCCAGCGTCGCAATGTTTTCGCGGGCCACCAACCAGAACCGTTCAGCGAGATCGTCGGGCACACCCAGCGCAGAGATATGGGATGCGACGGCAGCCAAAGGCAGGCCCTGCAAGTAACGCGCCGTTAACGGGAACAGATCGTCCACATCGAACTTGGTCGGAGCCGCTCCGAAGCGGGTGATGTCGAAGCCCTCGATCAGATCGGCCATCTCGTGCTGCAGGTCGACAGGGTCAGAAGAGCCGAGACGCGCCAATAGGCTGAGCAAGGCCATGGGTTGAATGCCCCTCTCACGCAAGTCACGAATGGCCAACGTGCCCAGTCGTTTTGACAGCGCCTCGCCTTGCGGACCTGTCAGCAAAGAGTGATGCGCAAACCGGGGAGCCGTTCCGCCCAAGGCTTCTATGATCTGGATTTGAGTGGCGGTGTTGGTGACATGGTCAGACCCGCGAACCACGTCGGTCACGCCCATCTCGGTATCGTCGACAACGGACGCCAAAGTGTACAAAACCTGCCCATCCTGACGGATGAGGACCGGGTCGGATACACTGGCCGCATCAATGGAAACAGCTCCCAGGATGCCATCCGCCCATTCGATCCGCTGATGATCCAGCTTAAAGCGCCAGACACCCTGCCCCCGTTCGGCGCGTAGCGCGGTTTTTTCATCCTCGGACAGCGCAAGCGCCGCCCGATCGTATACCGGCGGCTTGCCCATGTTGAGTTGTTTCTTGCGTTTCAGATCCAACTCTACTGGTGTTTCAAACGCTTCATAGAAACGGTCGATGTTACGCAATTTGTCTGCTGCATCGGCATAGCGGTCGAGCCTGTCCGATTGCCGTTCAACCCGGTCCCAATGCAGCCCAAGCCAGTCCATGTCTTGCTTGATCGCGTCGACATATTCCTCTTTGGACCGCTCCGGATCCGTGTCGTCGATGCGCAAAATAAATGTGCCGCCAGCTTTTCGCGCGATGAGGTAATTCATCAAAGCGGTACGCAAGTTCCCAACATGGATATAGCCGGTGGGCGACGGGGCAAAACGGGTCGTGGTCATGGGAGTCTCCTGTTGCCCGCGCCTTTGTCACAAGGGGTCAAAGTTGTCCAGCGATGGCTCATGTCGGCTGCACCGGCCAATGCGTTTCAAGGTTGCGCAGGCCCGCCACGATCAGTTCCGCCAATACTTCCCGATCCACGTCACCCAGCGTGTTGATATATAGACAAGATTTTCCCATCTTGTGTTTTCCGAGTCGGACCAGAATATCGCTGAAATCCGCGTAGCCCGGCATGATGTAGATCGACAGCGCCGCTTTGCGGGCTGCAAACCCAGTGGCGAGTGCATCGCCCTCCCGCCCGCTGGCATAAACGTAGTGATACTGTCCATACCCGATCATGCTGCCGCCCCACAGGCGTGGTGAAAACCCGGTCACCCGGCAGAAAAGCGTGTCAAGCGCGATGGCCTCTTGGCGCCGCCGGTCCGGCTGCACATGGGCCAGATAATCTTCCACGGAAAGATCGGTCACTTGGGTCCTATTGCCAGACAACTGCAGCACACTTTGCAAATTTGCACATAGCGGAACGCAGATACGCACATGAGCCGACACTCTTCTGCGCTATCTGGTCGCATGTCACGCACATAGGGAGACATTCCTCATGACCATAAAACTCACTCGTCGCTCGGCACTGCAAGGCGCCGCAGCCCTGCCACTGGCCGCCGCCGCCGCTTCGGTGCCCGCAGTCGCGGGGGGACACGGTGGAACGGCACCAAC
>CAWUIW010000246.1:0-5033 GCA_963922515.1 uncultured Rhodobacterales bacterium
CAGGCGGTCGCAGAAGAAGCCGCCCAAGGGCAGGTTTGCGCGGCCGCGAATGACAACGATCCGGGCCAAGTTGTGCTGTCCGGTCATGCCGAGGCCGTGGCGCGCGCCACGGACATTGCAAAGGAAAAGGGTGCAAAGCTCGCCGTCATGCTGCCCGTCAGCGCACCGTTTCACTGCGCGTTGATGACGCCGGCTGCCGATGTCATGGCCGATGCGCTGGGTGCGGTCGATATTCACAAACCGGTGGTGCCCTTGATCGCCAACGTGCGCGCGGAACCGATCGACGACCCAGAAGTAATCCGGGCCTTGTTGGTCGAACAAGTCACCGGCAGCGTCAGGTGGCGCGAGAGCGTCATGAAAATGGCGGAACTGGGTGTGTCAGAGATCTGGGAAATCGGCGCGGGCAAGGCGCTGAGCGGCATGGTCCGCCGGATCGATCGGTCGATCGCGACCAAAGCAATCGGTACACCGGAAGACGCCGCCGCCGCGACACAAGGATGAAATAGCCGTGCCGATTGAAAGCATGGCTGAGGAGGACAGTTGAAATGTTTGATTTGACAGGAAAAAACGCATTGATCACTGGAGCTTCGGGCGGCATTGGTGGTGCGATTGCGCGCATGTTGCATGGCGCAGGTGCCACCGTTGCATTGTCGGGGACTCGCACGGAACCTTTGGAAGCCTTGGCAGCTGAGTTAGGTGAGCGGGCGCATGTTTTGCCATGCAACCTGTCGGACCCAGACGCTGTCGATGCCTTGCCGAAGCAGGCGGCAGACGCGATGGGCAGTGTCGACATTCTGGTCAACAATGCCGGTATCACCCGGGACAACCTGTTCATGCGTATGTCTGACGATGAGTGGCAAAGCGTGATCAACGTGAACCTGACGGCCACGATGAAACTGTGCAAAGGCGTGCTGCGCGGCATGATGAAAGCGCGTTGGGGCCGGATCGTGAATATCAGCTCTGTGGTGGGGGCCACGGGCAACCCGGGTCAGGGCAACTATGCTGCATCCAAGGCCGGGATGATTGGTATGTCAAAGTCCCTCGCGTACGAGGTGGCCAGCCGTGGTATCACAGTGAATGCGGTCGCACCGGGCTTTATCACCACCGCCATGACCGACAAGCTGAACGATGATCAGAAAGCTGCGATCATGTCGCAGATACCGGCCGGACGTATGGGCGAGGCTGACGAGATTGCGTCGGCGGTCTTGTATCTGGCCAGTGCCGAGTCGGCATATGTTACCGGTACCACCTTGCATGTGAACGGTGGCATGGCCATGTTATGATCGGCGCCGCGGTGTCAATGCGAAAGCGTTTGCCATCTTGCTCGACTATGCTATAGGCGGCGCACAATTTTGGAAGGAGGCCTCTGCCTTGAGGCTCTGGACAAACCCGGATCAACCGGGAGAAGAACCGCCCGCATCGGGCATCACAAACGCCACCCCGAGCGGGCCAGGGCAGAGCTGGGCGGAGCGCCCGTAGGAACGAGGACTTGATATGAGCGACGTCGCAGATCGCGTAAAGAAAATTGTTGTTGAGCACCTGGGTGTCGAAGAAGACAAGGTCACAGAGACCGCGTCCTTCATTGACGATCTTGGCGCCGACAGTCTTGACACCGTCGAGCTCGTGATGGCGTTCGAAGAAGAGTTCGGCATCGAAATTCCTGATGATGCGGCCGAAACCATCCAGACATTCGGCGACGCGGTAAAATTCATCAACGAAGCCTCCTAAGCCGTTTCGCATACCGCAATTCGAGCGGCGTCTTTTGCAGAAAGGCGCCGCTTTTCTTTTGGGCGCAGCGTTGGGCCTTGATCTTGTATCCGGATCAGGTCAGTCATGGCGCGAAGCCACAAACTACCCCACTTCAAGATGCGATCGATCCCGAACATTAACACCGCTCGGCTCAGTCTGCGTGGGATGCGCCCCGACGATTTTGACCGCTATGCCCATATCTGGTCGATGCCTGAAGTTGTGCGCCAAATCGGCGGCACGCCTTGGAGCCGCGGTCAGGCGTGGACCTCTTTCTTGCGCAATGCCGGGCACTGGCAGATGACCGGATTTGGCCAGTGGGCGATTGTCGAGCAAGGCAGCAGAACGATCATAGGGCAAACCGGTTTCTTTTATGTGGATCGCAAACTGGATTCTGAATTGGGGGCGTATCCCGAAGCCGGATGGATGCTGACGCCTGACGTGCGGGGCAAAGGTTATGCCTACGAAGCCGCGAAAGCAGCGCATGAATGGCTGGACCGGGTGATTCCCACAAAGCTCGTCGCGGTAGTCGCGCCGGGCAACGCTGCCTCGGTTCACCTGGCCAAGGCCTTGAACTATCAGCCTGTACGGGAGGCTGAGATCGAAGGCCGACCTGTGGTACTCTATCTGCGCAGCGGTCCATGAAGGACGCGCTTTCACAGGCCTTTGGCGAACTTGCGTGAGCGACGGGCCGGTCACGGCAACGTTTGCGATGCGCAGAGCGGTCCACAGTCGAAAGGAAGCCCACTATGATCATTTACCCGACAATCGAGTTGCAGCGCGGTCGCTGTGTCACTTTGAACAAGGGCCGGTTGGATGAACCGATGATCTGGCATGTTGATCCCATAGAAACGGCCCGATCCTTTGCCGCAGACGGGGCAGAGTGGATGTTGGTTTATGACTATGATGCGGTCGAAGGACGGGACCATAACTCGCAGGTGCTGGAAGACATCATTCGCAGCGCTGGTATCCCGGTCATGTTGGCCGGCGGATTTCGGTCACGCGACCAGATCATCAACTGGATTGAAAAGGGCGCGGGCCGCATTGTTGTGGGCACTCTTGCGGCCCAAGATCCGGGCTTGGTGAAAGAAATGGCAAAGTACTATCCCGATCAGATCGTCTTGTCGGTTGACGTTTGGCAAGGTCAGGTGATGATCGAGGGGCGACGGGGCAAAAGCGCACTTGATCCGGCCACCTTTATCGCAGCATTCGCCGAGGCTCCTTTGGCCGGCGTAATCATCACCGACGTTGACAGCGAGATTGAAGACACCGACGGCCAGCTTGGCCTGATATCCGGCCTTGCAGAGGCCGCACAGGCGCCGGTCATTGCCAGCGGCATTGTCCGCGGTGCAGACGACATCGCGCGGCTCAAATACGTGCCCTACATCGCGGGTGCAGTTGTAGGGCGGGCGCTCTTTCGGAAAACGCTGGCCCTTTCCGAAGCGTTGGAGATCGCGCGCGCTGTGCCAGAGCCCGTGGCCGCGTTCAAATAGCGACGGTACGTCTTTTGTGGCCGTTAACCGGCAATCGGACGCGCGGCGCGGGGTAGGTGCTCTTGCCCCTCTGGCCCAACGCGCGGTATGAGCGTGCAGACGTAGAGCAACCAAAAAAGACACGAGGGCGAGCATGCGCAGAGTTGTTGTGACGGGCCTTGGATTGGTAACACCATTGGCCAGCGGGGTGGAAACCTCGTGGTCGCGTATCTTAGAGGGCCGCTCGGGCGGCAAAACGATCGAGCGCTTTGACGCCAACCATCTGGCGACCACCTATGCGTGCGAAGTGCCCATGGGCGATGGCAGAGACGGCACGTTCAATGCTGACGACTGGATGGAGCCCAAGGAGCGGCGCAAGGTCGATGATTTCATTCTGTTTGGCGTCGCCGCGTCACAAATGGCAGTGGACGATGCGGGCTGGCACCCGGAAAGCGAAGAAGACCTCGAGCGTACAGGCGTGATGATCGGCTCTGGCATTGGTGGTCTGGCTTCCATTGCCGATACCGCCTTGTTGATCCGCGATCGCGGGCCACGGCGTGTGTCTCCGTTCTTTATTCCGGGCGCCCTGATCAACCTGATCTCGGGTCAGGTGTCGATCCGTTTCGGCTTTAAGGGCCCGAACCATTCGGTTGTGACGGCTTGTTCCACCGGGGCACATGCGATTGGCGATGCGTCGCGGCTGATTCAGCATGGTGATGCCGACGTGATGGTGGCTGGGGGGGCCGAAAGCTGCATTTGTGAAATTGGCATCGCCGGGTTCAATGCCTGCAAGGCGCTCAGCACCAAGCGGGCCGATGACCCGGCTGCCGCAAGTCGTCCATATGACGAGGACCGCGACGGTTTCGTTATGGGCGAAGGTGCGGGTGTCGTTGTTTTGGAAGAGTACGAACATGCCAAGGCCCGCGGCGCCAAGATCTACGCCGAGGTTCTGGGATACGGTCTGACCGGTGATGCGTATCACATCACAGCACCGGCCGAAGACGGCGATGGTGGGTTCCGGGCGATGAAAGCCGCGTTACGCAACGCCGGCCTTGAGCCCTCGGATATCGATTATATCAACGCGCACGGAACATCGACGATGGCTGACGTGATCGAACTGGCCGCTGTCGAGCGTTTGTTGGGGGCGCACGCCGAAAACGTGACCATGTCTTCGACCAAGTCTGCCACAGGACATCTGTTGGGTGCGGCGGGCGCGATTGAAGCGATTTTTTCGATCCTCGCGATCCGTGATCAGGTTGCGCCCCCCACGATCAACCTGGACAACCCGGCGGTGGACACATCTTTGGATTTGGCGCCGAACGAAAAGCGAGAGCGCGAGATTGCAGTATCCCTGTCAAACTCGTTCGGGTTTGGCGGGACCAATGCCAGCGTTATCTTTGGAAAGGTAAGCTGATGTGGCGCAGCCTCGCCTCTAACATGTTGACGTTTTTGGTGGTGGCCCTGTTTCTTGTCGGCGGTGTGATCCTATGGGGTCAGCAGCAGTACATTGCGTCCGGGCCGCTTGACCAGGCGATCTGCATTCAGGTGAAACGCGGGTCGACGATGGGGGACGTGAGCCGTGATCTGGAAGCGGAAGGCGCGGTCAGCAACGCGGCCATTTTCCGGATGGGGGCGGATTACGCGGACAAAAGCAGCCAGCTGAAAGCGGGAAGCTTCCTGATCGAACAGTCGGCATCCATGGAAGAAATCGTCGACGTGGTGACTCGCGGTGGCGCCAGCACTTGCGGTACCGAGGTGATCTATCGCATTGGGGTCACCCGAACACTTGCGGATGTGCGCGAATTGGACCCGCAA
>CAWUIW010000247.1:0-5004 GCA_963922515.1 uncultured Rhodobacterales bacterium
AACACTGGTACGGAAAACTCGACAAGGTCGGGTTCATTCATCGGTCCTGGATGAAAAACCAGGGATTTCCGGATCGCGCTTTTTATGGGCGTCCGGTCATCGGCATTTGCAACACGTGGTCAGAACTCACGCCTTGCAATTCGGGCCTTCGGGACCTTGCCGAAGGTGTCAAGCGTGGGGTCTGGGAAGCCGGCGGTTTTCCGGTCGAATTTCCGGTGATGTCGCTGGGCGAAACACAGATGAAACCAACGGCCATGCTGTTTCGCAACTTGCTGGCCATGGATGTTGAAGAATCCATCCGTGCCTATGGGATTGACGGCGTTGTCTTGCTGGGCGGATGCGACAAGACCACGCCGGGTCAGTTGATGGGCGCGGCATCTGTCGACCTGCCCGCCATCGTGGTCAGTTCGGGGCCCATGCTGAATGGCAAATGGCAGGGCAAGGACATTGGCTCGGGCACGGATGTGTGGAAGTTTTCCGAAGCGGTGCGCGCTGGCGAGATGACGCTGAAGGATTTCATGGCTGCCGAAAGCGGTATGAGCCGGTCCAAGGGTGTCTGCATGACGATGGGCACCGCGAGCACCATGGCCAGCCTTGTCGAAGCCATGGGCATGGCGTTGCCGACCAATGCGGCCCTACCCGCGGTTGATGCGCGGCGCATGGCGCTCGCGCATCTGACTGGCAAGCGGATCGTCGAGATGGTGGATGAGGACATTAAGCCCTCGGATGTTCTGACAAAGGCCGCGTTTGAGAATGCCATACTCACGAATGCGGCTGTGGGTGGATCGACAAACGCGGTGGTGCACCTTTTGGCCTTGGCGGGGCGTGTCGGGGTCGATCTGTCCCTCAAGGATTTCGAGATCGGTGGCGACATCCCGCTGCTGGTAAACTGTATGCCATCCGGCACCTACCTGATGGAAGACTTTTGCTACGCCGGCGGCGTGCCCGTGGTTCTGAAGGAACTGGGCGATCGTTTGCGCCCATCCAAGACAGTTCTGGGGGGCGACATTTCTGCCTATGCTGAAGGCGCGGAATGTTTCAATGCGGACGTCATCCGCCCCTTCGACGATCCGGTGAAACCGGCCGCTGGTTTGCGCGTGCTGCGGGGCAACCTTGCGCCCGACGGTGCGATCGTGAAGCCGTCGGCTGCGACCGATGCGCTGTTGGAACATGAAGGCCCAGCATATGTTTTTGAAAACATCGAAGACCTGAAAGCCAATATCGACCGCGATGATCTGCCTGTTACGCCGGATACGGTGCTGGTGCTGAAAGGCTGCGGACCCAAAGGGTACCCGGGCATGCCGGAAGTGGGCAACATGCCGATACCGGGAAAACTGGTCACCCAAGGCGTGCGCGACATGGTGCGCGTGTCAGATGCACGGATGTCCGGCACCGCATTTGGCACCGTCATTCTGCATGTCAGCCCAGAGGCACAGGCCGGTGGGCCCCTGTCGCTTGTCAAAACCGGAGATCGCGTCCGAATCAGCGCATCCAAGGGTGAGCTCGAGTTGCTTGTGGATGCGGCCGAATTGAACGCGCGGCGTCAGAACTGGGCGCCCGATCCAGAGCACTACACCCGCGGGTACGCAAAGCTGTACGTCGATCACGTGCTGCAGGCGGACAAGGGCGCAGATCTCGACTTTCTGGTGGGTAAAGACACGCGCCTCGTCACGCGGGAGAGCCACTGATGGCGCAAACGGCTACCTTTCATGATTTGAACGGCGCGTCTGTTTACATCACTGGGGGCGGGTCCGGCATTGGGGCCTCGCTGACTGATGGTTTTCTGGCACAAGGCGCCAATGTGGCTTTTATCGGGAGGTCCGATGCCTCCGATTTCGTCGCAGAAATGACCGAAAAGCATGGGCGCGCGCCCCTGTTTTTCCAAGGCGACATCACCGATACGGATCGATTGATAGATACAATCTTGCAGGCCGCGCATGCGCACGGCCCTGTCACAACGCTGGTGAACAACGCAGCCAATGACAAGCGCCACACGTTGGAAGAAGCCACGCCCGAGTTCTGGGATTGGATGCAGGCGATCAATCTGAAAGCCTATTTCTTTGCCTGTCAGGCGGTGGCTGACGGGATGCGCGCGGCTGGCGGCGGCAGCATCATCAATTTTAGCTCGATCAGCTACATGATGGGCAATGCCGGCTATCCGGCCTACACCGCCGCCAACGCCGGAATAACAGGTCTCAGCCGCAGCCTTGCCCGCGAACTTGGGCCTGACAAAATCCGCGTGAATGCATTGGCACCGGGTTGGGTTCTGACCCAGAAACAGCTTGATCTGTGGGCCACGCCCGAGGGGCTGGAAGCACATTTGGATCGGGCTTGTCTCAAAGAGCACCTTGTGCCGCAGGACATTGTCGATGCTGTGCTGTTCTTGGCGTCTGGAACCAGCCGGATGATGACCGGGCAATGCATGGTGGTCGACGGCGGCGTGGTGGTCACCGGATGAGCGGACCGGCGTGGATAGCTGCTGATTGGGGCACATCACATCTGCGGCTTTGGCTGTTCAACCAAGCTGGACAGGTGATGGCCCGGCGCAGCAGTGATCGCGGTATGGGGACCTTGGCCCCCGCCGACTTTGAACCGGTGCTGTTGGAATTGGTTGCAACGGATCTCGGCTCAAATACCGTACCGGTGATCATCTGTGGCATGGCCGGCTCGCGCCAGGGCTGGGCAGAAGCACCGTATGCGGCCGCCCCGTGTGGGCCCCCGTCGATTGACGACGCCACGCCGGTCGCAACATCCGATGAACGGCTGCGTGTCTTTATTCTGCCGGGTGTCAAACAAGCAAAACCCGCGGATGTGATGCGTGGAGAAGAAACGCAGCTGGCCGGTTTTCTTTCGTTCAACCCGCAGTTTGACGGTGTCGTCTGTTTGCCGGGGACACATTGCAAATGGGTGCGCATCAGCGCTGGCGAAATCGTGAGTTTCCAAACCTTCATGACCGGCGAGTTGTTCTCGCTTTTGGCCAGTCATTCGGTGTTGCAACACTCTGTTGGCGCAACAGGTTGGGACGATGCCGCGTTTGACGCCGCCGTGGATGATGCCATGTCGCGGCCTGCCGCAGCCGCAGCACAGCTGTTTGCGCTGCGGGCCGAAACGCTTTTGAACAGTCTCTCGCCCGCAACGGCCCGCGCGCGGTTGTCCGGCATCCTGATCGGGATCGAGCTGGCAGCGGCGCGTGCGTACTGGCTGGGCCAGAACGTGGCTATAATCGGAGCGCCCACACTGACCGGCGCCTACGCCGATGCTCTGAAAGCGCGCGGTGTGCCGGTCATTGAAACCGATGCCGAACAAATGACACTCAAGGGCCTGTCAACCGCCTATGCCGCTCTGAAGGAGACGCAAGCATGACGCGCGAGATCATTGCCATTCTGCGTGGCATCACGCCGCCAGAGGCCGCAGCCGCCGCAGAGGCGTTGATCGCGGCGGGTATTACCAAGATCGAAGTGCCGATGAATTCCCCAGACCCGTTGGACAGCATCGCCCACATGCTGGATGTAGCTGGAAGCCGTGCTGTCGTGGGTGCCGGTACCGTGCTGTCCCCGGATGACGTCGCCGCATTGGCTCAAATCGGGGCTCAAATGGTCGTATCCCCGGACTGCAACCCCGCGGTGATCGAGGCGACCAAAGCACAGGGGCTTTTGTCTTATCCGGGTGTTTACAGTCCCAGCGAGTGTTTCACCGCGCTCCGGCACGGCGCCGATGGCCTGAAGATTTTCCCGGCGATGCTTATGGGTCCTGCCGGGCTGACGGCGATCCGCGCGGTGTTGCCAAAAGACACGCCCGTTTATGCAGTGGGCGGCGTGGGACCTGCAAATTTCGCGGATTGGTCCGCGGCGGGCGCCACCGGTTTTGGCATCGGCACTGCGCTGTTCAAGCCGGGGTTTTCGACGGATGAGATTGCGCAGCGTGCAGCCGACATCGTGTCGGCCTATGACCGGGAATTGGCATGACCTCTGTATTCAGCGCTCATAGATGTCATTTGGGCGAAGGTCCTTTGTGGCACCCGGAACGCAACCAATTGCTCTGGTTCGACATCCTGGAAAAACAGTGCCGCACCCTTCACGGCGAAGACGAATTGGTATGGTCATTTGATGAGCATGTGTCAGCCGCCGGTTGGATCGACCGCGACACGGTTCTTATGGCTAGTGAAACCGGTCTGTACACGTTCAACCTGAATTCAGGCGACCGCGCCCTTGTGGCCGCGCTCGAGGCGGAAAACCCCATGACACGGTCCAATGATGGGCGTGCCGATCCCTATGGCGGGTTTTGGATTGGCACGATGGGCAAGAAACACGAGCCCCGCGCAGGGGCGATTTACCGGTACTACCGGGGTGAAATTCGGCAGCTTTACGGTGAGATCACGATCAGCAATTCGATCTGCTTTTCGCCCGATGGACTTACGGCTTATTACACCGATACCGGGCGCCAACGCGTGTTTCGTCAGCGGCTGCATGCAGCGGATGGCTGGCCCGTTGGCGAGCCGGAAGTGTTTCTGGACCTGCGCTCCGACGGCCTTTTCCCCGATGGCGCCGTCGTCGATGCCGATGGCCGTTTCTGCAGCGCTCAATGGGGCGCATCCCGCGTCGCGGTTTATTCCCAGGACGGGGTCTTGGAACAAACGTTTGCCTTTCCGACACCCCATGTCTCGTGCCCCGCATTTGGCGGCGCAGGCTGCCATACCCTTTTTGTCACGACGGCGTATTACGAACTTGGCGAAACCGCACCCGGATTCGATACCGCAGGCAAAGTCTATGCCGTTCAGACGGACATGACTGGCCAAAGTGAGCACCGCGTCATCCTGTAGAGAGAGCCATGAAACGGACACTTGGTACGTGCTATTACCCGGAACACTGGGATGAAACCATTTGGCTGGATGATGCGCAACGCATGGTTGACGCCGGCCTGACCTGGGTGCGGATCGGCGAATTTGCGTGGTCACGGATGGAGCCGCGGCCGGGCGAACTGCAATGGGACTGGTTGGACCGCGCC
>CAWUIW010000248.1:0-5003 GCA_963922515.1 uncultured Rhodobacterales bacterium
GGTGGGATTTGGACAGAGCTGATCAAAGACACCGTTTCATTGCTCGTTCCATCGTCCCGAACAGACATTTTGCAAGCTTTGATGAAACTTCGTTTTTCGACACTGTTACTAGGTTTTCGAGGCAAACCGGCCGTGCGTATGGCTGCCGTACTGGACGCCGTTGAAGCCATACAGAACTACGTGATGGCTAACGCGAAGACGGTGATCGAAGTTGAAGTCAATCCTATGATATGTACCCCGGATCGTGCCGTGGCAGCAGACGCTCTGATACGGTTGGGGGAAACGGAATGACCAGATTACGCGTGGCAGCGGTTCTTTTTCCAGACTTCGAAATGTTGGACCTTTATGGTCCACTCGAAATGCTGTCGTTTTTTCCCGATGATTTCGAGATTGTGAGTGTCGCCCGGTCATCGGCCCCCATCAAAGCATCAGGTGGCCCATCAACGGTTGCAGACAAGAGCTTCGATGACGCAGAGCGGTATGACATTCTGCTGGTTCCTGGCGGCCGCGGGACACGAACCGCTCAGAACGAAGAACCGCTTTTGTCGTGGCTGGCGACGCAGGCAGAAACGGCAACCTATGTCGCGTCGGTTTGCACCGGCTCGCTGCTATTGGCCAAGGCTGGGGTGTTGAAAAATCGGCGCGCCACGACCAACAAGCTCGCTTTTGATTGGGTCGTCGAACACACCACCGGCGTCCATTGGCAACCGACAGCACGGTGGGTGCAAGATGGCATAGTCTTCACCTCATCCGGTGTTTCGGCTGGCATGGACATGGCACTGGCCTTGATCGAAGAGTGTCTGTCGTCGAACCACGCGGCAAAGGCCGCGACATGGGCCGAGTACATCCGAAACCCGGACCCGGAAAATGATCCGTTTGCCAAACCATAAGGCTATGACATGACGACCGAAATGCGCGTGAAAACCAAGACTGATGGGCACATTTTGCAGGTCACTTTGGATCGGCCCAAAGCCAATGCGATCGACCTGTTAACCAGCCGCGAACTGGGCGATGTGTTTGCCAGTTTTCGCGACGATCCGAAACTTCGGGTGGCCATTCTGACCAGCGCAGGGGACAAGTTCTTTTGCCCCGGATGGGATTTGAAGGCAGCAGCAGACGGCGATGCTGTGGATGGCGACTATGGTGTCGGTGGGTTCGGCGGACTCCAAGAGCTGCGCGATCTGAACAAACCGGTGATCGCAGCGGTAAACGGTATCGCCTGCGGTGGCGGCTTGGAGCTGGCCTTGAGCGCCGACATCATCCTTGCAGCTGACCATGCAACGTTTGCCCTGCCCGAAATCAGATCAGGCACGGTTGCCGACGCGGCCAGCGTGAAACTCCCCAAACGCATTCCTTACCACATCGCGATGGAACTGCTGATGACCGGGCGTTGGTTCGACACGACAGAAGCGCTGGGATGGGGGCTGATCAACCATGCCGTGCCTGCCGGGGAATTGATGGACAGGTCGTGGGATATGGCGCGGTTGTTGGCCAGTGGACCGCCGCTGGTCTACGCTGCCATCAAGGAAATCGTTCGTGACGCCGAAGACGCGAATTTCCAAGACGCCATGAACCGGATCACAAAACGACAGCTCCGAACCGTGGACGTTCTGTACGCCAGCGAAGATCAGATGGAGGGCGCCCGCGCCTTTGCTGAAAAACGCGATCCGGTTTGGAAGGGCCGCTAGCGGGGTCGATCACCGCTTAGTGAAACAGGCCACCAGGGCACGATCATGTGCGTGCGATCCGGTGTTGTGCGACCCATAAATTGCCACCTCGGTCAGGGAAACATCGGTGATCATGGCGGCAAGGTCCTGCAACATGTCTTGGAATCCGCGGTTCTCAAAGTGGGCACTGTTGATTGAAATGGCGATAAGGCCGCCGGGCCGGATCACGCGGACAAGCTCTGGCAAAGCCTCTGGTCCGACATGCCCATGCGTGAACGTGCCGGAACTGACAATGCCAAGGTAGTGTCCCTCTTGCACGGGCAATCCTTGTAAGACATCCGCCTCGAAAACGTCACGGTAGATGTCCTTGCGCAACGCCACATCCAGCATTTCGCGACTGATATCCGTTCCGTCAATCGGCCCAACACCAAGTTTTGCCAACGCAGCGCCGCATAGACCGGTTCCCGCGCCAATATCCAGAACGGGCCCGCGACCGCCCGCGTGAAAAAAGACCTGCGCCGTGTGAAACGGCAGCTCATAGGCTTGGGTTACTGCAAAGTCGCTGTCATACGTTTCGGCCCAAGACGCGTAAAGCCGCCGGTTGTCGTCTGGCGACGAAACGCCATAGGCCACATCCACGTTTGGTTTTTCATCTGCCATGACCCATCAAAACCGGGTGCCAGCAACCAAATCAAGCCGCATCGAAGTCGAGGATCAGTTTTTCAGAAGTCGGCCGCGCTTGGCAGGCGAGTGTAAAACCAGCATCCAACTCCCACGGCTCCAAGGAGAAGTTCAGCGCCATTTCCGCAGAACCCGAGGCAACACGGCAACGACAGGTGCTGCACATCCCCCCCTTGCAGGAGTACGGCAAATCCAGCCCTTGTCGACTGGCGGCGTCCAGTACGCTGTCGTCACCGGTTTCGAAACTAAATGTTCGATGCGTGCCATCCAGTATGACCTCGACCTGCACGCCGTCCAAGGCCGCCGCTTGAGCTGCCGACGAGGCACGTGGTTTTTCGCCCTCCTGGAAAAACCGCTCCGTGTGTATCCGGTCCGCGGTGACTCCCGCAGCAATCAGCGCGCCAGACACCTCATCAAGCATCTGTCCCGGGCCGCAGATGAACACGCCATCTACCGCAGACAGGTCCAGTGCCCCCGCGCGCGCCAGTCTGTCGATTTTGTTGGCATCAATCCGGCCGTTCAAAAGCTCTACATCTTGCGGTTCCGCGCTGAGAACATGCACCAGGCGAAACGAACTCATGTATCGGTTCTTCAGCGCATTCAGGTCCGGGCGAAACATAATGGAACTGGTACGCCGGTTCCCAAAAACCAACGTGACGTCCGCACCGCGCGCCAAGGCATGAGAGGCGATAGAAATCATTGGTGTGACACCAGAGCCCGCCGCAATAAGCAAAAGGTTCTGTTCCGACTTCGAAGTAAAGCGGCCGCCGGGCGCCATCACCCCTAGAGTTGCTCCGGGCTCCAACGCTTGAGCAAAGGTCGAAAATCGTCCTTGATCCACCTTTTTGACCCCAATAGTCAGCGGCTCCTGAGGACCCGCGGCAATCGAGTATGATCGTCGAAGTGTTTGCCCATCAATATTGGCCTGAAGTGTGACGTATTGCCCGGGCTGGTAGCGAAACACCTCTTTCAGAGACGATGGCACGTCAAACGAAATTGCCACAGCATCTTCTGTTTGCCGAACGACCTTTGATACAGCGAGTTGGTGGAACAGTTCAGGCATGGCTCAAATACACTTGAAATAGTCAAAAGGTTCAAAGCAGTCAGAGCACCGGTATTGGGCCTTGCATGCCGTAGATCCGAATTCGCTGAGCCTTTCCGTGTTCATGCTTCCACATCTTGGACAGGCCACCTGTTGCAAGCCAAAAAGGCCTAATTTAGACCCTGATTTTTGTGTTGGAGGTGCGATGCCGTAATCCTTCAACTTGGCGCGCCCTTCTTCGGTGATCCAGTCCGTTGTCCACGCGGGGGACAACACCCGATTGATCCGCGCGTCATACCCAGCCTTTGTCAAAGCAATCTCGATCGCCATTTCGATCGCAAGCGTAGCCGGGCAACCAGAATACGTGGGCGTCACATCGGCTGTTGCGATGCCATCGGCAACACGAACATCCCGCAGAATACCAAGATCCGCCACGGTCACGCAGGGCACTTCCGGGTCGGGGACAGACGCGGCCGCGGCCCAGGCGCGTGCTGTTTCCAAATCCTTCACCATGTTGCACCCGGATGCGCGCGATGCGTCGATTGCATCACGGCCAGCATATGGCCCAATTCTTCGCCATGTCGCCCTTGGCGTCCGCCGCTGAGGCCGAATTTGGGCTGTGGTGGATCCAACAGGGCCAACTCAAACACGTCGGCGATGGTTTTGTTCCATGCGCCACGGCACAAGGACCGGTCAGGCAGGCAAGTATTCAATGACGCGCCGATTTCAAACACCTCATCAATGAACGGTTCCAGATCGGCGGCCGCCATGCGCAGGCGTGCGGCGCTTTCCTCGGTACCGTCTCCCATCCGGACAACCCATTCGCCGCTATGACGAATGTGATAAGCCATTTCCTTGACGGCCTTGCCCGCTACACCTCGGACCACACTGTCGTCACACGCTAAGGCCTGTTTCCAATAGGGCTCCATAAAGGCGGCAAAATATAATTGACGCAGCATCGTGTGTGCAAGGTCCCCATTGGGACGCTCACAGAGCAATATGTTCCGGTAATCACGTTCGCCGCGCAAATAAGCCAGATCATCTTCTGTCCGGCCTCGGCCTTCGAGTTGCGCCGCATAGTCGTACAAGGTCCGCGCCGTACCAATCAGGTCCAGCGCCATGTTTGGCAAGGCCAAGTCTTCTTCAAGCATTGGTGCGTGACCGCACCATTCGCTCAGGCGATGCCCCAAGACAAGATGATCATCTGCCAGCTCAAGGATTGCATCAAACAAAGCCATCACATGTGCCCGATTTCGTCAGGAATATCGTAAAAGGTGGGATGCCGGTAAATCTTGTCTTCGGCCGGTTCAAAATCCTCGGCCAACTTGTCCGGGTCGCTTGCGGAAATCGACGCCGCTGGCACCACCCAAATCGAGTTTCCTTCACCGCGGCGCGTGTAGACATCACGCGCCGCTTGCAACGCAAGCGCTGCATCTGCCGCGTGCAATGACCCGACGTGTTTGTGCGCCAGACCGTTTCTTGGTCGAATGAAAACTTCCCAAAGTGGCGTATCAGCCATGCCCTTTGTCCTCGTTGAGTCCGGGTCCTAGGACGGGTGACAGCGACTGTCCGAAGGCCAGCCTGTGCCCATCCGGGTCCACAATGTCAAAATC
>CAWUIW010000249.1:0-4989 GCA_963922515.1 uncultured Rhodobacterales bacterium
TTTGATCCGCCGCAAGGACTGGCCCAATCTGGGTCAAGGCTCCGAGTTTGATTTGCACTACAACTACACGTTGTTCTGCAGCAATTTCAACGGTACCTGGGATCAGTACATTGACGCGTTTTCAGACGGTATACCCTATATGCTCGATCTCGCGTGGTACGGCGACTACCAATACCCCCATTCGATCCCGATCGGAAAGTTCAAGACGTACATTCACCATAACGAGTTCGACACTGAGTACTATTACAACGCAACGCCGGGTGCGTCCCAGCGGGACATCAAGGCAAGCCTGAGGGTATGGCGTGCCGTAAAGCGGCTGGAAGAGCTGCACAAAACCGCGACGCCGGCTGAGTTCTCCAAGGCCTATCTGGAAACCTTTTGCGATATTCAGAACAACCTTGGCTCGATGGGGCCGGCACCGGTTGCCAGCATTCCAACCGAATTTGCGCATATCAATCACCAAGGGCTGGTGAGCCGCACCTGGAGCGGAGACCCTGACGGTGAGCCCGAGCCAGAACCAGTCGTAGCTGCGTCGAGAGGCACGTATTAGCCTCAAGGAGGGCCCAATGGCGAATTACGACGCCGGACATTATTTCCTGACGATGTTTACGCCTGTATTGACGGACGGATTCGTCGATGTTGATGGCGCACGCCGATCACATGTACAATCGATCCGCGAAAAGCTGATGATGATGCCGACGGCGCGACAAGACCCTCCAAGCGAACGCAGCCAGTTCAACAGCCCCTTTGCCCGGGTTCCGGGCACCCATTTCGCCCGCTTTTTTGTGGTGGACCAGTTGCGGTACAACGGGCGGCGCCCATCCAATGCGATTTTTGACCTGGTTGTCCGTAAGAGCCTGACCATTCCGGAAAAGATCGACAAGCTGCGCAGTCCCTATCTGGTGCTGTGCATTGACTTTGATGCCGCCGACGGGGATGACGCGTGCCTGCGTGCCTATACGGACGGCATGTGGGACAACATGCAGGACGTTCTGGTTGACCTGTTTCAGCATTGCCGTCGTTTTGATCAAGTCACGGACCGGGACAGCTGGTTTGACTATGTGAAGGCCTGCCAGATCACGACAGCGATGCCATTCAACGATTACTGGACCGAAGTCCAGAAACCCGGCACGCACGGCTGGCAGATCCTTGGGGCCTGCGGTGGTGTGGCGGCCTTGGGTCTGATGGTAGCCCGGTCCACCGCCGATCCCAGCTGGTGGATACTGGTCTGGTCGTTGCTGGCAATGTTGGCGGTCGCCTTGGCCATGATCCTATGGTGGGGCACGCGTCCGTTTCCCAAGGCCCCGGACAGCGATTTGCCGTCCGTGTTGAAAGCCATTTATACCCAGCAAATGTTCGTCGGTTTTTCCATCGACAACCTCGGCGCCGACGATCAGGCCCTTTACGATGCATTTGGCGAGTTTGTGGACCGGCACCGACCATCCGACGTGGATGCCGACCGCCAACCGGCTGGTGTCTTGCGCTCAGAGTGGCCGGGCCAATGAGCAGACCGCTTGATCTTTATGACATTCAAGGCAACATCGTCCGCGCCTATGGCCGGTTCGGTTTCCCCCATGCGCGGTACTTCTTTTTCCACGTCGCGGCCGGCGCTGTCGGGCGTGCCTTCGTGCGACGGCTTGAACCCTTCATCACGACTGCGGAGCGGTGGGAAGGTGGCCCGGATGACGCACAGCAAGGCGGCGTACCGCGCCCCCAGGTCACACTGAACCTGGGCTTTTCATGGCGCGGTCTGGAAGCGCTGGACATGCCGACCGAAACACTGGCGCAGATGCCGCGCGAATACATCGATGGCATGGCCCGGCGATCCAGCATTTTGCGCGATGTGGGGCCCAGCGGGTATGATCACTGGGACACAATCTGGCAGCGTAGTTTTTCTGACCCCGACTATGCAGTGCACATATGGGTCGCCGTGGCAGCCCAGATGCAGCCAGACGGAACGCCGGTCCCGGATCTGGATGATTGGACCGACTGGCTTCGGTCGTTGGCTGATGCCACCCATGGTGGCGTGGTCCTGTTGTCAGGACACGGGCCGACGGAAGAGGACTATCAGCAAGCCGGATCGCGTCTGGAGCCGCGCGGAGATGGCACGATGCGGGCCAGCCGGAAGGAACACTTTGGTTTCGTTGACGGGATTGGCAACCCTGTCTTTGCGGGGCAGTTTGCCAAACGTGCCGAACAAATCCGTGTGCGCGGGCGCGGCAAGATCATGCCCGATCAATCCTGGCGTCCTATTGCGACCGGAGAGTTCCTGCTGGGTCACGTGGATGAATCGCAAGAGCTGCCAATCGCGACACAACCGGCGCGGTTCATGCAGAACGGCACGTTCATGGCGTTTCGCAAGCTTCACGAAGACGTGCCCACGTTCCTGAACTACCTGGCCGATCAGTCCGAGATTTATGCCCGTGTGATGCATGTGTCCTTGGAAGAGGCCGCCGCAACCCTTCGGGCGAAAATGGTGGGGCGCTGGGCGAATGGCGCCCCACTGATGAACGTGCCAACGTATCAGGACATGCTGCAATTCGAAAAGGACTGGGCCGATATTCCCGAATTGCTGAACAAGGGCGCGACCAGAACCAAGCAGGAAGAGGATCGGCTGGACACGTACCGTCGTTTGTTGATCGATTTCAAGTACCGGCATGATCAAGTGGGCGTCAAATGCCCGATCACCGCGCATATCCGCCGCGCCAACGTTCGGGATATGCTGGACCCACGGCTGTCGTCAAAGAACCCACGCGACTGGGACGGATCAGCCCTGTCCAATCGTCGCCGTATCCTTCGGCGTGGTCTGCCTTACGGCTCTTTTGATCCGGATCATCCCGAAGCAAGCGAAGAGCACGGGATCATCTTTATCGCCTGTTGTGCCGACCTGAAGCGCCAGTTCGAATTTGTTCTGCAGCAGTGGATTAATTACGGGATGGACGTCAATTCCGGCAACGACACGTGCCCGGTCATCGGCCCGCATGCCACGAATGAGAAGTTCATTATTCCGGCGGACAAATCGACTGGTGGCCAGCCCTATGTGATGAACGCCATTAAGCAATTCGTCACCACGCGGGGCGGGGAATACTTCTTCATGCCCAGCATCACCGTGATCCGGATGATCGGTGCAGGGATGGTGGATCCGACTTAGGCCGCACCATGGATCAGTAGGGCAGGCCGACGTAGTTTTCGGCCATGGCCTGTTGCGCGGCACGGTTGGAGCGCAGGAATTCCAGCTCGGCCACTTGGATGCGAACATCGAATTCCGACTGGTCGGGATAGCGGTGCATCAGCGAACTGAACCACCAACTGAAGCGTTCGGTTTTCCAGACCCGCGCGAGGGCCTGTTCAGAGTAGCGATCGATCCCGTCGGTATTACCGTTGGCGTAATAGGCGCGCAGCGCATTGTACAAGTAATGCACATCCGAAGCCGCCGTGTTCAGACCCTTGGCACCAGTGGGCGGTACGATATGCGCCGCGTCGCCGCAAAGAAACAAGCGCCCCCACCGCATCGGTTCGGTCACAAAGGACCGCAGGGGCGCAATCGACTTTTCGATCGATGGGCCGGTGACCAGTGTACTGGCCTGTTCGGCTGGAATGCGCCGTTTCAGCTCTTGCCAGAACGCCTCGTCAGTCCAATCTTCGGGGCGGTCGGACAGACTGCATTGAATGTAGTAGCGGCTGAGATTGGCATTGCGCATCGAACAAAGCGCAAACCCGCGGGGTGCATTGGCATAGATCAACTCGTGGTTCACTGGGGGTGTTTCGGACAGAATGCCCAGCCAACCAAACGGATAGACCTTTTCGTATTCGCGGCGCACCGATAGTGGAATGGTCTGTCGGCTCACGCCGTGAAATCCATCGCAACCGGCGACAAAGTCACAGTCGAGCTTATGGAGCGAACCGTCGCATTCAAACTGGACATGGGGCTGATCGGTTTCTGCATCGCGGATGGCAACGTTTTCCACGTTGTAAATGATCGGAGCTCCAGCGGCTTCGCGGGCTTCGTAAAGGTCACGTGTCACTTCGGTTTGGCCGTACACCATCACTGGGGTTCCGGTCAGGTCCTCGAAATCGATGCGGAACATTTCGTCACCGTACGAGATCAGGGTGCCGCTGTGCGGGTAGCCTTCCTGGTACAATCGCGCTGCAACTCCGGCTTCTTCCATCAGCCGCAACAAGCCTTGCTCCAAGACGCCGGCACGGATCCGGCTCAGAACATAATCCTTTGTTTTTCTTTCCAATACGACGGTATCGATGCCTTGACGGTGCAACAGTTGCCCCAGCAACAACCCGGACGGCCCCCCGCCAATGATTGCAACCTGCGTTCGCATGATCCATGCCTCCCTGACTGCGAAACAATAGGGGTCAAGGTGCATCTGTAAACTGGTAAGCGTCACTTGGCTGGATCGTAACATCGATCTGATCTGTCGCATGTGCGCGCACATGTTTTCTTGTTACGCTGACGGTGAATGCAACCGGTGCGATCTGGGAAGGATCCGCCAATGCGCGAAAAAACCAATGCGATCCCAACTTCAGACTTGAACCGGTCTGCCGCGGAAAAGGCTGGGCCCTATGTCCCGCCGGCACAACGTCCCGCAGCGCAGATGGTGCAGGACTTTGCGTGTGATGTGATCGCCCAGATCGTCTTAACCCATCGCGATGCCAAGGTTGAGCCGCAGGCCGATGCCCCGCTTACGACGTCCGATTTGTTGCGGCAATGGCACGCGCGACGGCGCTGGCGGCAAAAAACAGCGCGGTGAGACACACAATCGTCGGGCCAGTGGGTGTATCCATCAGGTACGAGGTATAAAGCCCACCCAGTGCCGAAACGCCGCCGATCAGCGCTGCGGCAAGGGCCATGGTTTCTGGCGTGCGGGCCAGCGGACGGGCGGCTGCCGCCGGTATGATCAGCAGCGATGTGATCAGCAAAACCCCCACCACCTTGATCGCCACGCCCACGATAATGGCCAACACAACGGTTAGGAG
>CAWUIW010000250.1:0-4928 GCA_963922515.1 uncultured Rhodobacterales bacterium
ATTGGACGTGGCTTTTTCGCGCCGGATATGCTGCTCGCGCGTTTGCAACGACAAGCGGTAGGCACGGTTGCCGTGGCTGTCGACACTGACGCCAACAAGCCGCCCCGGCATCGCACGTGCATATTGCTGTTTGGTCGCCATGTAGGCCGCGTGCGGACCGCCATAACCCATCGGCACGCCAAAGCGCTGCGTGTTGCCCACGGCGATGTCGGCTCCCATCGCCCCGGGTTCTTTCAATAAGCACAGCGACAAAGGATCCGCGCTGATAACGCCGACGGCTTTTTCCGCGTGCAGCGCTGCCATTTGATCCGTGAAGTCGCGCAAATGGCCATACGTGCCGGGATATTGAAAAATCGCACCGAAAACGGACGCTGCATCAAGGTCGTTGGGGCTGCCCACCAAAACCTCGATCCCCAAGGGTGCGGCCCGAGTCTGAATGACCGCGATGTTCTGCGGGTGGCAGTTTTCATCGACAAAGAATGCTTTGGCTTTGGATTTTGCGACCCGTTGCGCCATCGTCATCGCTTCGGCACAGGCTGTGGCCTCATCGAGCAGTGAGGCATTGGCAATTTCCAACCCCGTGAGGTCACTGATCATGGTCTGGAAGTTCAACAGCGCTTCCAACCGCCCCTGACTGATTTCCGGCTGATAGGGGGTATAGGCGGTGTACCAGGCCGGGTTTTCGAGGATGTTGCGCTGGATCGCAGGCGGCGTGACCGTGCCATGGTACCCCTGCCCGATCAGCGATGTCAGCACTTTGTTCTTCGCCGCGGTCTGACGCATATGATACAGCAATTCGCGTTCTGATTTTGGCTTGCCAAAATCGAGCGGCTTTGCCTGACGGATCGCGGCCGGGACGGTTTCGTCGATCAACTGATCCAGCGTGCCAACGCCCAAGGTGGCCAGCATGTCCGACATTTCTGCAGGCGAAGGGCCGATGTGGCGGCGATTGGCGAAATCATAAGGCAGGTAGTCTGTGGGCTTGAATGTCATGGCTTCCTCTTTCGTGGCAAAGGAAGGCAGGAGGCGATGCGCCCGCCTGCCAGATCTGTGCAGGCGCGTTAGCCGATGAACGCCTTGTAGGCGCTTTCATCCATGTAATCGTCCATGGGTGAGAGATCGGTGGGCCGGATTTTGAAGAACCAGGCCGCGCCTTGCGGGTCCTCGTTCACCGAGGCCGGGTTATCGACGATGGCCTCGTTGACTTCGACAATCTCACCATCCAGAGGCGACAGGATATCAGATGCGGCCTTGACGCTTTCGATCACCACCACCTCGTCATCCTTACTGACTTCGGTGCCGACCTCTGGCAATTCGACAAACACGATATCGCCCAGTTGTTCGGCGGCGTGCTCGGTGATGCCGACGATCATCAGATCATCGTCTTCCAGCAGCCATTCATGCTCTTCTGTGAATTTCATCTGTTGGACCCTTATTGCTGTTGAGTGCTGTTAGCGTTTGAACCCCGGTGCCACGAAGGGGAGTGCCGATACGATGAGCGGCAGACGCTTGCCGCGCAACTCCCCAAAGAGTGTGTCACCCTGTTTTGCATGGGCCGTTGCGACGTAGCCCATGGCAACCGGCCCGCCGACCGTGGGCCCAAAGCCGCCAGAGGTGATGTGGCCGATCGGGCTGGCGTCGGTTTCCGAGGCAAAAATCTGAACGCCGTCGCGCATGGGCGCGCGCCCTTCCGGGCGAAGGCCCACGCGTTTTTTGGCCGGACTTGCGGCCAATTCCGCCAGAATGCGATCTGCGCCGGGAAACCCCCCTGCCCGCTCGCCGCCGGATCGGCGGGTTTTCTGGATCGCCCAAGTCAGCGCAGCCTCGACTGGGGTGGTGGCCGCATCGATATCGTGTCCATAGAGGCATAGACCCGCTTCAAGCCGCAAGCTGTCGCGCGCGCCCAAACCGATGGGCAGCACGGCGTCATGCTCCAGCAGCGTTTCTGCCAATGCTTCGGCAGCGCTTGCAGGGACGGAAATTTCATAGCCGTCTTCACCGGTATAGCCCGAACGCGACACCCAGCATTCAGCCCCGTTCAGGCTGACAGTTGCCACATCCATAAAGCGCATTCCGGCCACGCCTGAGCTGAGTGTGGACAGCGCTGTTTCGGCCATGGGACCCTGCAGAGCGATCAAGGCACGGTCTTCGATATGCGTAATGTCGATGTCTGGCAAACCGGCCTGCATCAGCGCGAGGTCAGCAGATTTGCACGCCGCGTTGACCACCACGAAAAGTGCCTCGCCGCGGCGGGCAAACATCAAGTCATCTTCGATGCCGCCCGCGTCATTGGTGAAAAAGCCATAGCGTTGGCGCCCATCTGCGAGGTCCCGCACATTCATCGGAACCAACTGCTCAAATGCTGTGGCCACCGCGTCGTACGACGCGCCGCGAAGCATGACCTGGCCCATATGGCTCACGTCAAAAAGACCCGCTTGTTCGCGGCAGTGGGTGTGCTCGCCCATGATGCCGGAAAACTGCACCGGCATCTCATAGCCTGCGAAGTCGACCATCTTGCCCCCCAAACGCCGGTTCAGCGCGGTGAGCGGGGTGCTTGCCAAGGTCATGTACGGCCTCTCATTTGCCAAGCCGTCGATCCATTTGGAAAACCGAGCGGCACCTTAAGCGCGCGCGGAATTGCGCGGCTCAGATGCCCCCTCTGTCCTTTTGCCTGAGATCGTTATCCCTTCGGCGCCCCGATGCGGGGTCTCTCCAGAGTTTGTGTCAGGGCTGCGGTCCCATGAGCCTGAGAGTTTCCGGGGCGGTTGCTCCTTCGGCACCGGCATGGCCGGTTCTCCCGCAGTCCTTCATGTGTGCTAGCCACAACCTGACTCTGTGGCAAGCAGATTTACGTACGACGGGCTTCGAACGCGGCCCACGCCGCCTCAAACGCCGCAAAATCAAATCCGGGTTGGCGGGCTGGTTCCAGCACAACCTTTTCTGTTTCCAGAAGTTTTTCTATGGCGGCCAGTAACTCATCGATCACATCAGGCGGGATCACAAGCGCACCGTGACGGTCGGCATGAATGAGGTCACCCGGCGCAACGGGCATCCCAAAGACACTGACGGGGCCGTCAATTTCACGGACGTGAACGAATCCATGGCTGGGTCCGATCGAACCCGCGACAACCGGAAAATTGTCAGGCAGATCGCCCAAATCCCTCATCACACCGTTGGTCAGCGCCCCTGACATGCCGAGCCCTTTGTGCACCGTTGTATTGATCTCGCCCCAATAGGCGCCGATGCAATCGGGATAATCCACATCCTCGATCACGGCGACGGATGGCGCCGGCGCCTCGGCCATGTACTTGTAATAGGCCATACGGCGGGCGCGGATCACATCCGGCGCCTCGGTAGGCGGGTTCACAGCCGCGATCTTGGCCGTGCGGGCAAACCCGACAACGGGGGGGCCGCTTGGGTCCGAACATTGCATCGTGCCACGAGTGAAGGCGTCAAAACCGCGTTTGCCTTGCGCGACCTCTATCGCGTTGCAAACGGTGGGCGTGTCAACACTGCGCAGCTTGGCGATCAGGCCGTCATCGATCATGCGAATTCACCGACCATGGCGGCCCCGTCGCTGAGCGCTCGTAGCTTGGCATAGGCGATGTCGGGATCGATCGCGCCAAAACCCGCAAAAGTGCCAAAGCCGCAATCTGATCCGGCGATAACCCGATCAGCCCCGACAATATCGGTGAACCGTTCGATCCGTTGCGCGACCACCTTGGGGTGCTCGACAAAATTGGTCGTTGTATCCACCACGCCGGGGATCAAAACCTTATCATCCGGGATCTCGGATTTGCGATCGCGGAACACCGTCCACTCGTGGGCGTGGCGCGGATTAGACGTTTCAAAAAGCACATACTGGGCCTTGGCCGACATCAGTGTTGTGAAAACGGTGTCCATCGGGATGTCGCACACATGGGGACCCTCGTAATTGCCCCAGCAAATGTGAATGCGCACCTTTTCGGCCGGGACATCCGAGAGCGCGTGATTTAGCGCCTCTACATGGCCATTAGCGATCTTCAGGAACTCTTCATCACTGAGATCGGCGAAGAGCATGTGTCGCGACAGGGCGAGGTCGGGACAGTCCAGCTGAAGGTCGAGCCCCGATGCCACGATGGTATCATACTCGGCCTTCATCGCATCGGCCAGCGCGGCAAGATAGGCATCGCGCGTTGAATAGAAATCGTTCTGCAAAAACAAAGAGATCACACCGGGGGAGGCCGCATTCATAAAACCCCGTTCCACGCCATGTTCCGCCATGGCCGCCTTGAGATTGGCGATATCCTTTTCCAGTTCGCCCTGCCCTTTCGAGGTGACCTCGCCGGTGCACATGGGGCGGGCATACTTCGGAGTGCCACCATCATCGGCCAGACGTTTCAAGAAGCTGGGAAACAACTTTAGGTCAGCCGGCGCGTTGCGCGGGCTGTCACCGGAAAAGCCGGTATAGCGATCTTTAACATAGGTCGCATAGCTGATTTTTGAGGTTTCACCGTCGGATACGATGTCGATGCCCGCCGCTTTTTGCTTGGCAACCGTTTCGGAAACGGCCTTCGCCATGGCCGTATCAAATGCGGCGACATCATAGGGTTCCTCGCGTTCGCGGGCAAAAATGAAATCCACGACCTCTTGGGTTCTGGGCAAACTGCCTACATGGGTTGTTCTGATGGTCATGCTGTGTCCTCCGCGATGTCTTCCGCCCAGAGTTCTGGCTTTTCTTTGATGAACCGCGTCATAAGCGCGATGCAGTCCGGGTCGTCCGCCAAAATGACTTCCACGCCGCGACCGCGCAAGAAATCTTCGTTGCCACCAAAGGTCTTGTTTTCTCCGATCACGACGCGTGGGATGCCAAACTGCACGATGGTGCCAGAACACATCATACAAGGGCTGAGGGTCGTGTAGAGCACCGTGTCGCGATAGGTTTTTTG
>CAWUIW010000251.1:0-4918 GCA_963922515.1 uncultured Rhodobacterales bacterium
CACCTTCCGCGAAATGAAGCGTCGGAAGTTCTACGAAAAGCCGTCTGAAAAGAAAGCGCGCGAGAAGGCAGAAGCGATCCGCCGTGCGCGCAAGCTGGCACGGAAAAAGGCACAGCGCGAAGGGCTGCTGTAAAGCCCTATACGTTTGGTTCGAACCCCGCTTGCGGGGTTCTTTCTTTTTTGGGCATCAGTTAAACGGACACCGGCAACGCCGTGGTTTTTCGGACAGTGCGCAACGCGAAGCTGGACTGCATCTGAGCCACCCCCGGCAACCTGGCAAGATACTGCCGGTGAATGCGGGCAAAGTCCTCGGTGTCTTCGGCCACCAACTTCAGCAAATAGTCGGCAGAACCCGCCATCAAGTGGCACTCTAACACCGCCGGAATTCGCGATACTGCACGCTCGAAGGCGTCCAGAATGTCTTCGGCCTGCCCTTGAAGGCGGATTTCAACAAATACCGTTGTCGGAACGCCCATTTTACGGGCGTCCAACAAGGCGACGTAGTTTTCGATGTAACCGTCCGTCTCTAGCCGTTGAACACGCCTATGGCACGCGGATGCGGACAAGTTGACCTTGTCCGCCAATTCCGCGTTCGACATACGCCCCTGTCGCTGCAGCGCATCCAGAATGCGACGATCCGTTGCATCGAGGGTCATTGGGCGGACCTTTCCATTGGCCGAAACCGTCGCGAGGGCCGGTGAACCTTCACTATCCGGCTTTCTGAATTTCTACCGAATGTGGATAGGGTATCGAAATGCCGGACTTGTCGAATGCGTCCTTGACCGCCTTGGTCATTGTGAACTTCAGGTCCCAATAATCAGCAGCGGCACACCAGATGCGAACGCTGATGTCGACGGAACTGTCGCCAAGGTTGGTGACCATGGCCCATGGGGCCGGGTCCGCGTGGACACGCTCGTCCGCCTTGGCAAGCGAAAGGATCAAGTCGATCGCCGCATCTGCGTCATCGCCATAGTCAATGCCGAAGGTCAGATCGACCCGCCGCGTTTCATGCGCGGAATAGTTCGTGATAATGGCACCCCAGGCTTTGCCGTTCGGAACAATGATCTGCACGTTGTCCGGCGTTACAAGCTCGGTCGTGAACAAGGTGATGTCCTTAACGGTGCCCGCTGTGCCGCCGATGTCGACGAAGTTGCCCAGCTTGTAAGGGCGGAAAACTATCAACATAACACCGGCGGCAAGATCGCTCAGCGTGCCCTGCAACGCGAGACCGATTGCAAGCGATGCGGCACCCAGAACCGCAACAAGGCTGGTGGCCTGAATCCCAAAGATACCAAGCACGGCAATCAGAACGACCAGCAGGATACCCCAGCGCACCAAGCTGGATGCAAAACTGCCCAAAGTCGGATCGATCTGTGGCGTTGCATTGACGCGGTTGCGGACCACCCGTCCAGCCCAGCCCGCAACCATCCATCCGACGATAAGGACGGCAAGCGCCTTGCCTGCACTCATGATCAGCGGCAGAAACACGCCTGCCTGTTGCACTAGATCCATACCGGTAACCTCCCAAGAACCGCTGTATCGTGGTCAACCGCTTTAGCATCTTTGCATCAGCGCGCAAGCCACGTGTGCTTTTGCGCACAATGCTGCATAGGAACACGGGGCCTTGCACTCTATCTTTCCCCCTAGTTCTCCCGGAGGTTCCCCAATGACTGACCTAAGCACATTCCCAATCACGAAACGATGGCCTGCTGAAAATCCAAACATCATCCAGCTATATTCGTTCCCCACACCAAACGGCGTGAAAGCCTCCATCGCGCTGGAGGAGCTTGGCCTGGAATACGAACCCCACAAGGTCTCATTGTCTGATGTTGATGTAAAAAGCCCTGAGTTCCTGTCGCTCAACCCGAACAACAAGATCCCGGCGATCATCGATCCGAATGGGCCGGATGGAACGCCAATCGGGTTGTTCGAAAGCGGGGCAATCCTGATCTACCTCGCCGAGAAAACCGGGCAACTCATTGGTGCGACGGCGTCGGATCGGGCGCAGATCATTCAATGGCTTATGTTTCAGATGGGCGGACTGGGACCAATGTTTGGTCAGCTGGGCTTCTTCTACAAGTTTGCCGGTTCGCAAATTGAAGACCCGCGTCCGCAAGAGCGCTACATTGGCGAAGCCAAACGCCTGTTGAACGTATTGAACACGCATTTGGCCGATGGCCGCGATTGGGTTGCGAATGATTACTCGATTGCTGACATCGCGATTGCACCGTGGCTGGGTGCTTTGGACTTCTACGGCGCGAAGGAGGTTGTTGAATGGGAAAGCCATGAACATGTCGTGGCTTACCTGGCACGTTTCATGGACCGGCCAGCGGTTCAAAAAGGCCGGCAGATCCCAGCGCGAGACTAAAGGATGTTAGGCCGCGGCGCGGATCATGTCCGCGGCCTTTTCCGCGATCATGATTGTGGGCGCATTTGTATTGCCGCCCACTATACGAGGCATGATCGAGGCATCCACAACCCGCAACCCGGTCAAACCACGGACCCGCAATTGCGGATCGACAACCGCCATATCGCCGTCGCCCATCGCACAGGTACCGACCGGGTGGTAGATCGTGTCGGCTCGATTTCGAATGTCTTTTTCAAGCGCTGCATCGCTTCCGTCATGCTTGTAGTACTGATCGCCCCGCCAAGGGTCGAGCGGCGCCGCTTCCATGATTTGCTGCATGATGCGCGCGCCTGCCATCATTCGCTTCAGATCACGTTGGTCCGACAGGAACTGCGGATCGATCAACGGCGCGCTTGAGGGCCGTGCATCCTGAAGCCCCACACGACCCCGGCTTTCCGGTCGCAGCACACACACATGGCAACTGAACCCATCCGCGAAATGTATGGTGCGGTTGTGATTGTCGACAATCGCGATCACGAAATGCAGCTGCAGATCCGGCACCGGCTCATCGGGCGTCGACTTCAGGAACGCGCCGCCTTCGGCGACCGGCGTGGCCAGCAATCCGCTGCCGTCAGCGCGCCACTGCTTGGACGCACGCGCCAGGCGCATCAGGCCGGCCGGGTTTTGCCCCAAAACATCGGAGCGTTTTGATTTGTATGACAGGATGTAATCCAAGTGATCTTGCAGGTTCTGTCCAACACCCGGCAGTTCGTGCACCATGCCAATGCCATGTTGCTGAATTTCGTCCTCCGGGCCAATGCCCGAAAGCAACAAAAGTTGCGGTGACCCGAATGCACCGGCTGCGACAAGCACTTCGCGTTTGGCCTTGGCGGTCTTGGACACGCCACGCACTGCGTACCGCACGCCAACCGCACGCCCTTCTTCGACAATAATCTTCTCCGCCATGGCACGCGTGACCACGGTTAGGTTCGGGCGGCTTAACACGGGTTTCAGGTACCCTGCATTCGTTGAGCATCGCTCACCCTTGTGGGGGCCGTCCGCAAACTGCGTGACTTGCGGCATACCAGCGCCTTCCTGTTCGGGGCCGTTGAAGTCATGGTTTTCACGGATTTGCAATGTCGCGCACGCATCCACAAAAGCGCGGCTGATGTCTCGGGGCTCAGATTGGTCACGCACCTTCAGCGGCCCATCCCCACCATGCAGGCTATCTGCGCCACGGGCGTTGCCTTCGGACTTGCGGAAATAAGGCAGTACGTCGTCAAAGCTCCACCCATCACAGCCCATGTAGGCCCAACCATCATAATCCGATCTGTGTCCCCGCATATAGATCATTGCGTTGATCGCCGATGAGCCGCCCAGCGCCTTTCCGCGAGGCTGGAACCCGCGCCGACCGTTCAGGCCCGGCTGCGGTTCTGTGTGAAACGCCCAATTGTTTATCTTCGGTCGGCCCGAAATCATGCCCGCCACCAAGGCGGGTGTGCGGATCAAAATGTCTGTTCCCGCTCCACCTGCTTCAAGCAAGCAAACTGTGGTACCCGGATCTTCGGTCAGTCGCGCCGCCAAAACGCATCCGGCGGACCCGCCGCCAACGATCACGTAATCATAAACCATGCCAGTGCCTCCCTGAGGCAAGCATGGTCGGTTCGTGGCTGTCAGAAAACGACAACGTGGCGTCAGCCGGGTAACTGCCCACTCAATACATACTGAAGAATGGCGACAACTTGCGCGGACGTTTCGGCAACGGCCAGCGCGGCCGCATCCACTTCTTTCAAGGCGTGCGCATGTTCGGGACCGTGCAACACAATGAGTGACTTGCCCAAGGCTGCGGCGTACCCGGCATCAAAGGCCGCATTCCACTGTTTGTATTTTTCGCCGAAACGCACCACCACGATGTCAGCGTCTGCAAGCCCCTTGCGGGTGCGGATGGCATTCACCATCGCACCTTTATGGTCATGCCAATACTTGTCGGGTTCGGCACCAAGGATTGCAACGCCACAATCGTCGCTGGCCGCGTGATCGGTCACGGGCCCCGAAAACACGACATCCATGCCTTTGGACCCAGCGACAATCTGATCCCGCCAATCGGTATGGATTTCTCCAGAAAGGTATACGTTGAGCGACATGGCATCCTCCTATTGACCTGGCGGTACCTACACCGGGGCGCGGCCGTTTCCAGCCCCTTAGCCGCGCAATGTACCGCCCGTTGCCTTGACCACTTTGTCAACGATCTTTTTGCTGACTGCATCGATCTCTTCGTCGGTCAGAGTTTTGTCGGTGGGTTGCATACGCACCGTGATAGCCAATGACTTTTTGCCATCTCCGACTGACCCACCGATAAATTCGTCAAAAACACGCACGGCTTCGATCAACCCTTTTTCGGCGCCAGCCGCAGCGTTCACAAGGGTCAAAGCTTCAACACGGTCATCGACAACAAATGCAAAATCTCGTTCGACCGCCTGCAAGTCGCGCAGTTCCAGCGCCGTGCGCGTGGCACCGGATTTGCGTGGCATGGGCACCTCGTCGGGCCAAATGGTAAAGGCCATGGCGGGT